>JANWKK010000019.1 GCA_025451425.1 Gemmatimonadaceae bacterium | reverse complement strand
GACGGGGAACCGATGTTGTGACGGTGAACACAGGCGGGATCGATTTCCCATTCCCGGGATACCTCGACAACATCGTGCGGCAGAGCGCGCTTCGGATTACAACTTCCTCACGGGGCTCGCTCCATGCGGAAGTTTTTTTCATCATCAACCGCGATGGCTCCGTGCCGCCGTCGAGCATCAGGCTCGTGACGCGATCGGGTGCTTTCTCGTTTGACGCCGACGCGCAGGGCGCCGTCGAGGCTGCAGCAAAGGCACGAGTCTTCGGACCGCTTCCCGCTGGCTATACTGATGAGTCGCTACCAGTGACATTCAAGTTCGATCCGAAACTCACTCGCTAATACAGCTTATTTCCCACTCGTGATGCGTTCTCCGTTTTCTTTTTTCATTGCTGCCGTCCTGCTTCTCGCTGCCATGCCACGCGCGCGTGCGCAGGACACGACGAAGCGCGGTGTCACAATCGGTCTCACGTACGATCCGGCCTCTCGCCCGGGCATTGCCGTGCTGCCGGTGACCGGATCGTCCGGGGATTCCGTGCGCGTGATCCTGCAACGGGATCTGGACTACAGTGACCGCTTTACCATCGTGCCGTTGGATGCATCCGACCCGTCGACCTTTCGCGGCAAGACGCCCGGCGCCGAGCTGAATTATCCCCTGTTTTCGCGACTTGGTGCCCTGGCGGTGCTTCAAGCGACCGTCGGCGAAGGTTCTCTGCACGTCGCGCTGCACGATGTGTCGAAGGGCAGCGTGATGAACGTGCAGGATTTTCCGCTCGCCGGCCGCGCCAACTCGAAAGATTGGCGCATGTCGGTACATGGCGTTTCGGATGAGATCGAGCGCTGGATCACCGCGCTCAAAGGCATCGCGCAGACTCGCGTCGTGTACGTCGCGGGGAAAAGCATTCACATCATCGACAGCGACGGCGCCGACGACGAAGTGACTTCCGTCACCGGCAACGCGATGTCACCGGCGTGGAATTTCGCGGGCAATGAGATCGTCTACTCTACCTTTGGCGCGCAGTCGCGTATCGTGGTTCTCGATCTGCGCACGGGCAAATCGCGCATTCTGCATAACGCGACGCCGACGCACGCGAATCTGACGCCCGTGTTTGCGCCCGACGGAGCGTCGATCGTGTACGCACACGCCGACGACGAGGGATCCGATCTGTATCTGACCTCGGCGGACGATGGCGCGCCTCGGCGCATCTCCGTCGGGCGTGGGACCGACAACGTGCAACCGTCATTCAGCCCCGACGGACGACGACTCGCGTTCACGTCGGGTCGTGTTGGCCATCCGGAGATATATATTATGGACGCGGATGGAACGAACGCCGAATTGCTCACCTCGTTCGATTTTGGAGACAAGAATTATCGCTCCGACCCAGATTGGTCGCCCGATGGTCGACTCGTGGCATTTCAATCTCAATTCGCCGACGGTCGTTTTCAGATCATGACCATCAGCCTGCGTGATCGCAGTACGAAGTTGCTCACCAGCGAAGGCTCGTATGAACAGCCGTCGTGGGCGCCGGACGGCAGACATCTCGTGTTCGCCTCGACCCGTGGTGGGGTGAGGGAACTCTGGGTGCTCGACACCGAATCGGGACGCTTGCGCCAACTTACCCGTGCGGCGGGGGCGGGGGCGCAGTTGCCCGCGTGGTCGCCGCGACTCGGGTCGAGTGCATCCACAAGCGCCGCCAGTCGTCAGTAACACGGCGCCGTCGTTCGGCCGCCGGAAGTCCCTCCTGCAGTCCCCACACGTCCCTTCCCACCTCATTCTCAGGAGAGAATCTTCGATGACAGCACACCCTCGTGCCGCGGGTCGTTCGATCTCCGTCGTACTGCTCGCGTCGGCCATGATTGTCGGCGCCTGCCACAAGAAGCCGGAAGTGGCTCCCGCTCCGGCGCCCGTACCGCAGGCAGCGCCCGCTGTCGATAGCGCGGCGATTCGAGACTCGATTGCGCGCGCACAGGCGGCACGCGACGCTGCACTCGCTCGACAGCGCGCGTACGACGACAGCGTTCGACGCGCCAATGAGGCCGCCGCGGCCACGGGCGCGCAATCGGGTCTCAGAAACACGGTTACCGCAGTCATTCACTTCGACTTCGACAAGTCGGATCTCCGTGACGACGCACGCGCGACGCTCGATGCCAAGGTCCCGGTGCTCACGGCGAATCCGGACGTGACGATTCGAATCGCTGGCAACACCGACGAGCGTGGTTCCGTCGAGTACAACATCGCTCTCGGTCAGCGCCGAGCGGCAAGTGCGAAGCGGTATCTCACCGAGCGCGGAATCGCGGCGACTCGCATCGAGACGATCAGCTACGGCGAGGGACGGCCCATCGCGGATGGTCACGACGAGAATGCCTGGGCGCAGAATCGCCGCGACGAGTTCGAGATGACGGCTGGTGGCACGCATCTCAATAAGCCGGGCTCGTGATGACGTTGCACGACGCGGCCAGGAGGACGCGAGCCGCGCTGCTCGCGTCCATCTCCGTCGTGCTCGTCTCGGGCACGACGGGTTGCCTCGCGAGCCAGGGAGATATCCGCGTGCTGCAAGATGAGCTGCGCGCTTTACGAGGCTCAATCGCGCAGACGGACACCGCGCGGCGTGCGCAGGCCGACACAGTTCTGTCGTTGATTGCGCGAACAAACGATTCGCTTCGTCTTCTCAGTACGCGATTTTCCGCGTTTCAGGCAAACGTGAGCGGCGGTATGTACGACATGAACCGACAGCTCTTGCAGATTCAGGAGCTGAGCGGCCAGAGCCAACGTCGCCTGCAGGAGTTGCGCGCCTCGATGGAGGCCAACAAGGATGCAATGGCGGCGACGCCCGCGTCCGCGGCGCCAGACACGTCTCGCGCTGCGGCAGGACCGGGACCTGCGCAACTCTTCCAGGTCGCGTTCGACCAGATGCAGCGCGGCAGCTATGGGGTCGCGCGCTCCGGATTCCAGGAGCTGCTCGATAAATATCCAACGTTCGAGGAGGCGCCCTCGGCGCAGCTGTACATCGGCCAGTCGTTTGCGGAGGAGAAAAACGTCGCGAGTGCTGATTCCGTGTATCAGCTCGTGGTCGCCAAGTATCCGCAGTCGAAGGCCGCGCCGACCGCTCTCTACAAGTACGCGCTCTCTCTCACCGCCGAAAAGAAAACGGCGCCGGCGAAGGCTGCGCTCAATCGGATCGTCAAAGACTATCCGAACAGCGACGAGGCGAGCTTGGCGCGTGATCTGCTTCGAACTACGAAGTAGACTTCGGATGCCACGGCTCTTTCGAGCCTCTGTCGTGTAGTAGCCGGGATCCATGCCCATCCCCAAGTCGCAGTCGGGAGAGATGCCGTTCCTCGACCACCTCGAGGAGCTGCGCTGGCGCATCATTTATTCGCTCGGTGCCCTCGTTGTCGGCGTCGGCATCGGCCTTCTGCTCAGCTTTAAGTTCGACCTGATTCACTATCTCGAGCTGCCGGTGCTGCCGTATTTGCACGGCCACAATCTGGTCTACACCCATCCGGGCGATACCTTCTCGACGATTTTGCAGATGTCGATCGTCGTCGGTATCGCGGTGGCGCTCCCGGTGATCGGGTACAACGTATGGGCGTTTCTATCGCCCGCGCTGCATCGGCACGAGCGGAAGGTTGTGATTCCGGTTCTCCTCGCGGCGACCCTGCTGTTCATGGGTGGTGTAGCGCTAGCCTATTTCCTCGTCTTGCCGTTCACGCTCAAGTTCCTCTTCGGGCTCGAGGCGGAGTCGCTCACGCCGATGATCACGGTGTCCGAGTACTTCGGATTCGTGACGAGTATGTGTCTCGCCTTCGGCGGGGTCTTCGAGGTGCCGATCGTGATCGTCGGTCTGTCGGCGATGGGCATCGTGTCGCCGCAGACGCTCGCGAAGTTCCGTCGTTACGCGGTCGTGGTCGCATACGGCGCGGCGGCGATCATCACGCCCGGCGATCTGCTGACGACGACGATCGCGCTCGCCATCCCGCTGTATTTGCTGTACGAGCTGAGCGTCGCGGTTTCGTACCTGATTTATCGGAAGAAGAAGCAGCGCCGCGACGCTGAGCTGGCCGCGGAGCAGGGCGTACCGGCGTGAGCCGCTGGCGCGTCGCGGGGCTCGCGCTCCTGATGGGGCTCGCGCCCGCGATCGCCGCGCGCGCACAGGTGCCGCGATTGCCACGACCGCAGATGCAGCAGCCGCGGCGTGACAGCACGCACAAGGACACCACCGCCGCGGACAGCGCGCTGACCGCAAGGCTGCGACTCACACCGCCCGACTCGATCACCCAGGCGTTGCTGAAACGGAACGGCTACACCATTACGCGCTACGAGGGAGACCGGGTCACGTTTGATGCGGAGAACAACCTTCTGCAAATTCGGTCGCCGGACAGCAAGCGGGCGCTCGTCCAGCGCGGCGACTCGCAGACCGTGTTTGCCGATACCGGGATCTACTACAATCAGCGCACGAAGGTCGCGACCGCGATTGGGAATTTTATCATGCACGATCCCAGCAGCGGCCAGGCGGATGTGTTCGGACGCGGACGACTTGAGTACAGTCTAAACGAGCGGTCGGCGTCGATCACGAACCCGTCGTTTCAGGCGAATGAGGGCGCCATCTGGCAAATAAGTGCGCTCAAAGGCAAAGCGATTCTCGGCGACTCGGCCGCCGGAAAGACGTCGGCGTTTTACGGACTCGGCGGCGAGCTTACGAGCTGCACCGACTCGATTCCGGATTACCACTTCAAGTTCAATGAGGTGAAGCGCTCGGGTTCGAACACGCTCGTCGCGCGCCCCGCCGTCCTGTACATCCGAGACATTCCCGTCATGTGGTTGCCGTTCCTGTTCTCGGACATGCGACCGGGCAGGCACAGCGGGATTCTGACGCCGCGCTTCGGCGTGTCGGACATCATTCGCACGAATCCCTCGTACCGGCGCAACGTCGAGAACATCGGCTATTTCTGGTCGATCAACGACTACATGGACGCGTCGGCGTGGCTCGATTGGCGGAGCAGCGCGGGGATGACCGAGGGCGATCCGGGCTGGACGAAATTCAACGGTGAATGGCGGTACAACTGGCTCGATCGCTTCATCAGTGGCAGCCTCGCGTCGTCGTACACGACCCAGCGCCACGGGCAGACCAATCTTGCAATCACGTGGGGACACCGGCAGTCGTTCACGAAGGACCGCCGCTTCTCCGCCGACGTCAATTACGTCACGAGCACTCAGCTGCAACGTCAGAACACGTTCAACCCGTACCAGGCGCTTGCGACGATTCGTTCAGCGCTGAACTACTCCGACAAGATCGGTCCGGCGACGCTGCAGCTTGGCGGCACCCGGTCGCAGTATCCCGGTCGATCGCAAGTCGACCAGACGGTGCCGACGGTGTCGATCAACACGGGAACGCTCAACGTCGCGTCCTGGTTGCAGTGGACGCCGAACTTCAGCTATACCGCCTCGCAGTCGCTCCACATCGACCAGACCGGTCAGTTTCAGTACCAGTACAAGACTGGACCGAACGGAATCGTCGACAGTTCGCTCACGAAGCGCGATCAGTACACGGCGGCGACGAGCTTCGACACGCCCATTCGCATCTTCGGCTACGACCTCGGCAACAGTTTCCGCGTGAATGAAAGGGTTTTGGACTATCCGCAGCTCATCGTGCGGACGGACGAGGTAAGCGGCGATCCGTTAGGCACTCAAATATTTCCAAATTGGTACGAGACAGATGTCGACTGGACACCGAACTTCACCTTGCCGCCGCTGTTCCGCAGCTTATTCAATGTCACGCCGGGAGTGAGTCTCGCGAACGTGACCTCCGGTCCATTCTGGGTTCGGACGAATCTCAGCGACGGGAAGTACGTGCATCAGGCGAAGCGGCCGTCGTTCTCCCTCGCGGCGTCGCCGGTCATCTATGGCTTGTGGCCCGGCTTCGGCCCGTTCACGAGGCTGCGCCACACACTCCAGCCGACCATCAGCTACGGTTATGCGCCTCGCGCTGACGTGGGTGCCGACTATCTGGGCGCTCTCGGCCGATCGGCAGCGCACGAGTTCAGTGGGTTGCAGCAAAACGCGCTCAGCTTCGGCCTGAATCAAAACCTCGAGGCCAAGGTTCGTTCTCGCAGCGACACCAACCCCGAAGCAGGCGAGAAAATCAAGCTGTTGTCGTTGAACATGTCATCCTTCACGTACGACGTGGATCGTGCGCACGCCGCGCACAAGGCAATTCGTGGCCTAACGACATCGAGCTTTACGTACTCGCTGTCGTCGGATCTGCTGCCGGGCTTCCAGTTCTCGTCCGGTTATTCGCTCTTCTCGGGTGATCCGGTCAGCGACACCGCCAAGTTCTCGCCGTACATGGAATCGGTCTCAGCGAGTTTCAACCTCGCTCAGGGCAACAACCCGTTCACGGTGCTGACGAAGCTGTTCGGGCGTGCGGTCTCGAACGACCAACGCCCCTCGTCCGCGCCGACCCCCGATCAGAGCCAGGGCCAAACGAATCAACAGTACATGCAGCAGCTTGCGAATCAGCCCGTTGCGGGAAGCGGAGCGCGTGGAACGGCGTACGTGCTGCCGCCATCGCAGGGCTGGAGCGCCGCTCTGACCTTCTCGACACAACACACGCGGCCGATCACCGGCAACGTCGTGCAAATCGATCCGCAAGCGCACTGCCAGCAGCTCGCTCAGGCGGCCCAGGACCCGTTCGTCCTCAGTACGTGCCTCGCACAACTGCAAAACCAATTGACGAGTACGGCGCAACAGCCATTCGAAGCGGGCGTGGCCGGCGCGACGATCTATCGAAATCCGCCCGTGACCAATCTCGGCGGCGATTTCCGCTTTTCGCTCACCGAGAAGTGGGCCGTGAGCTGGAATACGCAGTACGATTTCGTGAGGCATCAGATCGCTCAGCAGATCGTGACGCTCCAGCGTGACCTTCACGACTGGCGGGCTGTGTTTGCCTTCACGCAGTCAACGAACGGCAATTTCGCCTTCAATTTCTTCATCGCCCTGAAGGCAGAGCCCGACCTCAAGTTCGACTACAACAAAGCGACGGTTCGATCGGGATCCTTTTAGAGGGTAGAGGGCGGAGAGTAGAGGGTTGAGAGTAGAGGGTAGAGGGCTGAGAGTAGAGAGTAGAGGGCTGAGAGTAGAGAGTACCCTCTACACTCTACCCTCTACCCTCAGCCCTCCACCCTCTACCCTCTACCCTCTACCCTTTACTCTCTCTGCCCAACAACGCTCACTACGAGCATCACTGGGCCGTCCTCCCGTTTGGACGGGCGGCGTATCCGCGCTTTGTTAAGTGAAGTCGTAACTTGAGCTTCTGACGGCGAGACCGTCGGCGCATCGAATGCAACGCCCAGCTTCCGGCATCCACTCGGAGCTGGCCCCATGCGCCTCACTCGTACCTTCGCCATTGTGGCCGCGCTTGTTGGCCCGGTCGCGGCCTGCGATCTCACCGACGTGACGGGCATCGATCCCAATGCCCCGACGAATCTGACCTACCAGTTGATCCCGAGTGGCAATCCGAGCGCACCTCTTGGCGTCATTCTCAGCTGGGATGTGCCCGCGAGCGGCAGCGCCGTTGCCTTCGATGTGTACGGACGGGCATCAAGGAACCAGGATTGGGCACTCCGCGCGACCACGACGTCGCCAACTTTTCACGATCTCGTGCCCGAACTGCAGTACTACGTGGTTGCGAATGACGACCAGGGCAATTTCCTCGGTCAGACATCAACGATCACCGTTGATCTACAGAGCGAGCTGCCGTCACCGCTCGGGCTCCATTCCATTTCACTCAATGGCGCCATTCAGCTCGCGTGGTCGAGCAATGCCCTTGACGCCAACCGAAGCGCGTTCGACTACTACCGGGTCTACTCCGGTTCGTTTGACGCCGCCCACAGCGTTTGCAGCTCGTGGAATCTCGAAGGCTCGACGGTTTCCGACGCATTCCTCGTCGCGAACCTGGTGAACGGTGACACGCGTTGCTATGCGGTGAGCGCGGTGAGCCGTGACGGGCATGAGAGCAGCTGGAGCAGCGCCACGCACGACACTCCTCGTTATGACGCGCGCAATGTGCTCGTGTACTCGCATGATGTGCGTACCGACAGCAGCGGCTTCCTCTTCTACGACGAGAGTGCGCACGCGTATGGAAAGGTCACCGCATCGACGCAGTCGAGCCTCGATTTCACGATCGAGCGACACGCCGACGGCACACTCTGGTTCGCTCCGGCGCGCACGGATGTCTTGATCGCGACCTATGGCGGCAACCAGATACCCGATCTCACTTCGATCGACAAGGCGCCCACCAATTCGCTCGCGAACGTGACGATCGAGGCCGTACCTGGCTATGGCTACGTGTTCAGCACGCGCAAGAGCGATGGCATTCACTATGGCGCCGTGCGGGTCGCCTATGTCGCAGCGGATTATGTCGTGTTCGACTGGTCGTATCAGAGCGCTGCGGGGAACGTTGAGCTGCTTAGAGTGCCGACAAGCTGAGGGCTGAGGGCGGAGTGTAGAGTGTAGAGTGTAGAGGGCACTCTCTACGGTGTGGCCGGGATGATTGGTAAGGCGTAGATCGGGAGGATTGGTACTTCAGGTCTGTCGCTGCTTGAGGGTACCATGAGTGAGGCTGTCAGCGCTTCAGCTGTCAGCTACTATCCTTTTCGATGCACTATGCACGCATCTCTCCCGCGAAAGCGAGTCCAGATGCGAGATGTCAGGCGACAGCTCACAGGAGTGAGCTAACGGGTTCATGCACGGGTTGGAATGATGTCGCCGGCGGACTCGTTACGCGTACCATTGCGGCACGCGCTCCGAAGATGGTCTACAGCTATCGCAAGAGTGTGCTCGCAAGTATCGAACGAGAGAAGTAGCCTGGGCTCAATACTCGCAGCTGTCGACTGACATCTCGCATCTGGACTCGCTTTCGCGGGAGAGATGCTCACCGGCCGCCTCGAAAAGGCAGGATCTGAAAGCTGAACGTCTGGAGCCTCGCCACGAAAAAGGTTACCAGCGTGAGCCTCGGCGCTTACTAATCCTCCCGGTCTGTTTTACCACTCATCCCGGTCTGAACATACTCTGCAACTTCTACCCTCTACTCTCTGCCCTCTACCCTCTACTCGAAGTTGCGCCCCGCTTCAGTTCCGACGAGCTTTCCGCCATGTCGTCAGTCGTGATCGACGGAACATCATTACGAATCGAAGACGTTTTCGCCGTGGCCACGGGCGAAGCGAGCGTGAAACTGGCGCCGGCGGCGCGTGAGCGGACGCGCATAACTCGCCGAATTGTCGAAGACCTCGTCGCGCGGAACGCCGTTGCGTATGGCGTCACGACCGGCTTTGGCAAGCTCTCCGAGATCGCCATTCCCGCCGATCGCCTCGCGGAGCTCCAGGTCAATCTCGTCCGCAGTCACGCTGCCGGCGTCGGAGCGCTGCTCTCGGAGCGAGAAGTGCGCGCGATGATGTTGCTGCGCGCCAATGTCATCGCGAAGGGTTACTCGGGCGCGCGCTCCGATCTCGCCGAGCTGCTCATCGCGATGCTCAATGCGCGACTGCATCCGCCGATTCCGGAGCAGGGAAGCGTGGGCGCGAGCGGCGATCTCGCCCCGCTCGCGCATCTCGCGCTCTCGCTCATCGGCGAGGGAACGCTTGCGCACAATGGACGAACCGGGCCTGCGCGCGAGATGCTCAACTCGTGCGGCCTGGAGCCGGTGACGTTAGGCCCCAAGGAAGGCCTCACGCTCATCAACGGCACGCAATCGCACACGGCGATCGCCGCGCTCGCGATCGTCGAGTGTCATCGGTTGTGGCGCGTCGCGCATCTCTCCGGCGCGATGTCGCTCGAGGCGTTGCTCGGAACGCCCGTCGCATTCGACGAACGCATTCAAGAGGTGCGCGGTCAGCTCGGACAAGCGGCGTCGGCGGCGCTACTCCGGGAGCTGCTCGCCGACAGCGAGATCCGTGAGTCGCATCGTTATGGTGATCCGCGCGTTCAGGATGCCTATTGCCTGCGTTGTATGCCGCAGGTTCACGGTCCCGTGCTCGACGCGATCGATTTCGCTTCGTCCGTGGTCGGGCGCGAGCTGAACGCCGCGACGGACAACCCGCTCGTCTTCGAATCAGGCGAGCTGCTGAGCGGCGGCAATTTTCATGGTCAGTCCGTCGCGATGGTTCTGGACTTTCTCGCGATCGCGCTCACCAATCTCGCCACGATTGCCGAGCGGCGAATCGATCGCTTGGTGCATCCGGACTTGAATCAAGGGCTGCCACCGTTTCTCACCGCCGATCCCGGGGTGAACTCCGGGTTCATGATGTCGCAGGTGACCGCCGCATCGCTCGCGAGCGAATGCAAGGTGCTGTCGCACCCCGCGAGCGTCGACACGATCCCAACGGATGGGAGCAAGGAGGACGTGGTGCCGATGGCCATGGGCGCCGCGTGGAAGCTTCGGCGCATCGTGCGCAACGTCCGCTACGTGCTTGCGATCGAGTTGCTCAGCGCGGCGCAAGGAATCGATTTTCGGTCGCCGCTCAAGCCGGGACGCGGCGTTATCCGCGGGCATGCGGCGGTCCGCCGTCTGGTACCTCCGCTCACCCGGGATCGCGCACTCGCGCCCGACATCGAGGCGCTCGCCGCGGCGATCGAACGCGGCGAGTTTGGTCCGAATTGAGAGAATCATCATGACCTCGAGCACGATCGCGCCGGAGCACTCCGACACCAAGGGACGTGTCGTCCGCGCGCCGCGTGGAACGACGATCAGTTGCAAGAGCTGGCAGCAGGAAGCAGCGCTCCGCATGCTGATGAACAATCTGGATCCTGACGTCGCGGAGCGCCCTCAGGATCTCGTGGTGTACGGTGGCACCGGTCGCGCAGCGCGCAGCTGGGAAGCGTTCGACGCGATCGTCCGCACACTGCGCACGCTCGCGAACGACGAGACATTGCTGGTGCAGAGCGGTAAGCCCGTCGGCGTGTTTCGCACGCATGCATGGGCGCCGCGCGTCCTCATCGCGAACAGCAATCTCGTGGGCCGTTGGGCGAACTGGGATTACTTCCGCGAGCTCGAGCGCGCTGGCTTGATCATGTACGGCCAGATGACCGCTGGCTCGTGGATCTACATCGGTTCGCAGGGGATTCTGCAGGGCACCTACGAGACCTTCGGCGCCGTGGCGCGCGAACATTTCGGCGGAACTCTCGCGGGACGATTCGTGCTCACGGCTGGCCTCGGGGGAATGGGCGGCGCGCAGCCACTCGCTGCGACGCTCAACGGCGCCGCGCTCCTCGGCGTCGAGGTCGACGAAGCACGCATCGACAAGCGTCTTGCCACCGGCTACTGCGATCGGAAGACGCATCGGCTCGACGAGGCGCTCTCGTGGATCCGCGAAGCGACGGCGGCGCGGCG
>JANWKK010000018.1 GCA_025451425.1 Gemmatimonadaceae bacterium | reverse complement strand
CGAGCGTCTCGCTCTTTCCGCGTTCCCGGCGGCCAGCTACTTTCCTCGCGGCGTCCTGCGGCAATGGCAGGCTGGCACTCCCGCCGAACGCCTGGCGCTCGATCGCGAACACGGAATCGAAAAGGTTCTCTCCGAGATCGACTATCACTTCAGCGAAAGCGTGTTCGTCAAATTCATGGTCAAGGAGCTCGCAGCCTTCCTGGGCTGTGCTCCCCGCCTGGACGCAGTGGTGGAGGCGCGCAACGCGCGCGCCGCGCCCGACAATTTCCGCGACATCGCGGATCTCTTCCGGGACGTCACGCTCGCCAACGTGATGGTCGACACGGGCTTCACCGACGGCTTGGCCGAGGACGGGATGAAACGGTTCGCACGTGCCATCCTGCCGACTCGAATGCGGGCGTTGGCGCGCGTCGATGCCCTGGCGCAGGATCTCCTGCAGCAAGACATCGCGTTCGACGAGCTCGAGGCCCGGTTTCTGAAACGCGTCCGCGATGCGCTCGACGGCACCGGCAACTACGGCATGCGATCTTACGGAATGAAGTCGTATCTGTTGCCGCGGATCGGCCTGATCACGCCTGTCTACGATCGCGGCGTCGCAAGTACCTCGTGGGACACGTTCAGGCAAACACGCGCGAGCCCGCCGGCCGATCGCGCCCAGGCGGCGCTCAACGGCCGTGAGCTGCTCGAGTACCTCCTCACCACGTCGATCGAGGAGTGCATTGCGCGCGGCATGCCGATGCAGTTTCATGCCGGGGACGGTGAGGCGCCCAATGTGATCCTGCGGAACCAGCATCCGTATCTGCTCGAAGAAATCGTTCGGTTTGAGAAGGACGGCCCGCTTGCGGATGCCCAAGATCATTCCGATCCATGCGGGCTATCCGCTCGTCGGCGAGGCCGCGTGGTTGAGTCACCTGTACACGAACTGCTACTGCGAAGTCTCGCTGATGACACCGTTCGCGCACCAGGGCTTGGTGGCTCGATACCTCGAGATCATGAAAGGGGTGCCGCTGTCGAAAATCCTGTTCGGCAGCGATACTTACAATCTTCCCGAGCTGTACTGGCTCGCCGCCCGATGGGGGAAGCGCTTTTTGAGCGACGCGCTCGGAGTGTACGTGCGCGAAGGCATCCTCACCCACGAAGAAGCTGTCGAGGCTGCGAGAATGATGCTGTACAAAAACAACCGGCGCGTCTACAACCTCGACGATTCACCCGGAGCGCCGGACGCGAGGTAGCCACCGCATGGACGGGAGCGAGGATCTGTGATCGATAGACGTGCACTATTGAGAGGACTTATCGCCGCGGCGGCCGCGCTCCCGCTCGGTCCGATTCGGCTGTGGGCGCAGGCCGATCGATTCGAAGCGGAGTATGGCGCGCTCTTGAAAGCGATCTCGGCGGCGGTGCTGCCTGCAGCGCTCGGCAGGCGCGTCACTGATGAGGCCGCGGCCGGTTTTCTGCGCTGGGTGAAAAACTATCGGCCGGGCGTCGCGATGGACAACGGCTACGGCGTCACACATCCACAGCTCACGCCGGCGTCGCCGATCGATCGCTATGCGCAGCAACTCGACCGGCTGGATCGTGCCGCGCGCGACAGGCATGCGACGTTCGCGACCCTCGGGCTGCCGGACGCGCGCGCGCTGATCGAAGCCTCCTTCCGCGACGCCAACATCGAGCAATTGCCCAATCGGCCTGCAGGCCGGCACGTCGTTGCTGATCTGATGGCTTTTTACTTCCGAAGTGCCGAAGCGAATGACGTCTGCTATCGCGCCGCAATTCGCCGCTTCGATTGCCGCGGCCTCGCCGAGTCCAGCGACAGGCCGGCGTCGCTCTCTTCCTGAGTGGCCTTCATCTCATGCCTACCATCGAATGTGACGTGTGCATCATCGGCGGCGGAATTTCCGCGGCGCTCTTTGCCGAGAAATTCAGCGAGCTCGCACCGAATCGGCGCATCGTGATCGTCGAGGCCGGCGCCAGGCTGTTCGATCTCGAGAATCGGATGCAGTACCGGGAACGCAGCCTTCAATACGGCGAGAACGCCTGGCCGGGCGATTTCATCGACGATCAGGCTGCCGAGGGCATCATCTCCCGAACGATGGCGGTAGGCGGATCCGCGATGCACTGGGAAGGCCACGCGAATCGTTTCTCTCGCGAGGACCTTCGGCTCCATTCCTTGTACGGGCTTGCGAGCGACTGGCCGCTCGAGTGGAAGGAGCTTGAGCGGTACTATTGCGAAGTCGACCGCCGCATCGGCGTCGCCGGCGATCCCGCTCCGCATCCGGAAGATCATCGCTCGCAGCCGTACCCGATGCCCGCGATGCCGCTATCCTACAGCCTTCACCATCTCAAGACCTGGGCGGAGCACAGCGGCATTCCGTTTCAGAGCTGCCCTCAAGCGAAGAACACGCAAGCGTATGACGGCAGGTCCATGTGCAAGCGGTGCAACACCTGCAACGTCTGTCCGACCGGCGCGAGATATTCACCCGACTTCACCTTCAAACGTCTCCTCACCTCGAAGCAGATCGAGCTCCACGACCGCACGCTGGTCAGGCGCCTGACGACGGAGGCGACGGGCAGCCGGATCGTGGCAGCGGAAGCGGTGCATCGGGATCGGCCGCAGGAGACGATCGTCTATCGTGCGCGCACGTTCGTGCTGGCCAGCGGCTATACCTGGAGCCCGCATCTCCTGCTGCTGTCCACGTCCTCGCGGTATCCAGAGGGTCTGGCGAACCGCTCGGGGATGGTCGGCCGCTACATGACCGGACACCCGTTCATCACTGCGCAGGTCGAGGTAGACGGTCCGTTCTATCCGGGCATGAACGAGCATCATCCGATCATCTCCCGCCAGTTCTTCCGGTGCGCGTCCGATCAGCCGTACGTCCGCTACGACATTCAGATTTTCGAGAGCACGGCGAATCATCAGCCGCGCCTCATGGCGGAAAACGGGCGCTATCTGTTCGGCGACGATCTGATGGCGGATTGGCGCGCGCGCGCGTTGCGCGGCAGCGCGCGGGTGCGCATGTACTACGACGCGCATCCGGACCGCGACAGCCGGCTGTCGGTCGACGTCTCGAGGCGCAACCGATGGGGCGATCCGCTACCGCGCATCCAGCACCGATTCGATCCGCCGACGTTCGCGCGTCAGGAGGCGACGCGCCGGCATATTCGAGCCACCTACGATCGTCTGGCGCGCGCCGGACACGCGACGATCCTCTCAGTGACCGAGAGCGCCTACCTCGATCACCCGTCAGGAGGCTGCCGCATGGGGACCGACCCGGCGTCCAGCGTGTGCGACAGCTATGGGCGCGCTCACGATCACGACAACCTGTTCATCGTCGGCGCGCCGACCCTGCCGACCGGTGGCTGCACCAATGCCACGATGACCTTCAGCGCGCTGACGCTGCGCTCCGCCGAACACCTCGCGCGCGGCTACGCGTCGAACAAATAGTCCTCTCCGAAGGGGCACCAGAACAGGTCGAGCACTTCCGCGCTCATGTGATCGTACGGGTTCAGCGGACGCCCCTTCGCGACGTGCGGCACCGTCGTATCGAAATAACACGAATCGCCCGGTCCGAGAATTTCCTGGCGGACGTCGTTGCCGTGCCCGATGCTCAGTTCGACCTGTCCCGAGAGCACGTAAATGAACTCTTCTCCGTGGTGCCCGTGGGGGGCGGCGACGACATCGCTGGTAGGGACCTGGATGAAATAAGGGACGAGAAGCGGAGAGGGAAAGCCATGCGCCAGCGGCCGGAAGAGATTGCCGGGCGAGGTCGCATCCCGTCGCGGCCTCGGCACAATCCTCTTCACGTCCGCGGCGCGCTGGACGAACGTGTAAGGGCGGCGAGCGGTGGATTCGCCGGTGAACTCGCCTAGCGGATAGCCGGCGAGTCGAGCGAATTTCATCATCGCGGAGATGGCGAGCGGACGGTGCCCCGCCTCCGCGAGCTCGAGGCGTCGTGGCGTTGCGCCGATCTCCGCTGCCAGATTGCGAACCGACTCGTCCGCCGCGACGCGACACTGCCGCATCCTCCGTCCGATCGCTTTCAGCCGATCGGAAGGCCCGACCTCCAGGTCGGCGCGTGCGGACGTCAACCAGGCGAGAGGACTTTGCCGCGATCCGGGCGCCGACGCAAAAACCTGCAGCGTTTCGGCGCCGTGCACCGTAGCCGACCGGAGGGCGTGCGGCAGATTCGACCAGAAGTACACGCTGTCGCCTGAACCGAGCTCGTGGCGCTCGAGTCCGTCGGGAGTCTTGATGCTGAATTCGACGAAGCCGCGGAGCACGAGCAGAAACTCCTGCTCGTGATGGGAACAGAACGTCGGGGGGTCGGCCATCGCCGTCGCCGGAATGAAGCCGTGAACGGGCTCGGCGTGGCGGCCCGCGAAGCGATCGGCCAGCGGGAGAAAACGATTCGGGTGCGGACGCCCCGCATCGTCCGTCGCCGACGACAGGCGCACTTCGCGCGGCTTCTGCACGCGCAAATCAGCGTCCTTGACGATCTGACATGGAAGCGCCTGGTCCACTCCAAGGAGCTCGTTCAGTGTGACGTCCAGCGCCTCGGCGAGCGTCAATGCCTGGGCGATGTCGAGCGATCGACGGTCGTTTTCGAGCTGCGACAGGACCGCCGTGGACATGTGCGTCAATGCCGCAACATCACGGAGCGTCAGCATGCGACGCTGGCGCGCTGCCTTCAGCCGCCGGCCGACCGTGATGTCGTCGCTCTTCCAGCCGTAAACAGGCATTTTTCAGACTTCTTCTTCGCCGGTGGATTGACACCTAATTACTTAATCTATATAAAGTGTTCCTGTTTCGTCGCGTCTAATCAATGATCGAACGTTTGTTTACATTTTATCAAAAAATGCGCGTATTTGTAAAAAATCGAGGCACCCATGCGTAGATTGAGCGGGATGGTTCTTCTGGCGCTTCTCATGGGGAGTCACGCCGGATCCGCCGTTGCCCAGACGACGGTCCTGAAAATCGGGAAGCTCATCGATGGTAGTGGAAAAGTTACGGCTCCAGCGATCGTGGTGGTCGAAGGCCAGCGCATCACGGCCGTCGGGGACGCGACAACCGCGCTTCCCCCCGGGGCGCGAGTCGTCGATCTCAGTCGCTTTTCAGTAATCCCGGGCCTCATCGACCTCCATACCCACATCACGTACGTCTGGGACCGCACGCCCGGCACGCGGCCCAACAGTCAGCCGGCGCGTCCGACGGCGGTCACGGTGTTCATGGCGCAAGACAACGCCCGCAAGACCTTGGAGGCAGGTGTCACCACCATTCGCGATCTCGGCTCGCAGGACTACGCCGACATCGCCATGCGCACGCTGATCAATCGCGGGCTGATGGTCGGCCCCCGCATGTTCGTGGCGGGCTACGGCCTGAGCATCACGCGCGGTGCGCCGCGTCCGGGAGCGACGGCCGGCGGGCGCGCCGACGGCCCTGATGAGGTGATGCGCGTGGCGCGCGCGCAGATCGGAGCCGGCGCCGATTGGGTGAAGATGTTCGGTTCGACCGGCAGCTTCCAGGACGTCACCGGGTATCAGACGTTCACGTACGAAGAGATGAAGGCAGGCGTGACCGTCGCGCATCAGCTCAACAGGCCGATCGCGATTCACTCCTACGGACCGTCGGGCGCGCGCGACGCGGTCCGCGCGGGTGTCGACTCGCTCGAGCACGCCATCGACATCGACGACGATACGCTCGCGCTCATGGTGAAGCAGGGGACGGTCTACGTGCCGACCGTCGATCACAATCGCTACTACGCGGACAACGCAGCCGATTACGGCTGGTCGCCGGCACAGGTGCAGGCGCTTCGCGCGTTCGTCGAGCGCAATCTCGCGACAGTGAAGCGCGCCATCAAGGCGGGCGTGAAGATCGGAATGGGATCGGACGCGGTCTATTCCGGCTTCGGACAGAACACGCGCGATCTCGGCTGGTTCGTCAAGGCCGGCATGACGCCAGCACAGGCGCTCGCCACGGCGACGACCACGGCGGCGGCGCTGCTGCGGCAGGAGAAGAATCTCGGCCAGATCGCCCCAGGCTTTTATGCCGACCTCGTGGCGGTCGAAGGCGACCCCCTGAGCGACATCAATGTCGTGATCAACGACGTCCGCTGGGTCATGAAAGAAGGCTCGATTGTCGTCGACAGGACGAAGGGACCGTCGACGGACGCCGCATCATCTCGCAAGCCATTCTGAATCGGTCCGCTCTTCCGCCTGACGTTCGCCAAAGGAGTCTGTCGCCATGATTCGCCGATTACCGACGATGTTGATGTTCATAGCGGGAATTCTGGCCGCGCCGGCCGTCTTCGCCCAATCAAACGGCGCGATCCGCGGTGTGGTGAAAGACGCCTCCGGCGCGGTGATTCCCGGCGCCACCGTAACGCTGACTGCCGCCCGAACGCAGCAGAAGGTCGAAACGGTGACGACCGAAGCGGGCGCCTACGTGTTCGCGTTCCTCGCGCCGGGCGACTACAGCTTGGCCGTCGATCTTGCCGGCTTCAGGCGCTTCGTCCGCGACAGGATCCCGGTCGACGTCGCCGCGAGCGTAACGATGGATGTGACGCTGGTGCTGGGCGGCGTGGAAGAGAGCATCACGGTCAGCGGCGAGGCGCCACAGCTTCAGCTGACGACGTCGTCGCTCGGCCAGGTCGTCGACAACAAAACGCTGACGGGCGTGCCGCTTTCGAGTCGCAATTTCACGCAGATTCTGGCGCTGTCGGCGGGTGTCACGTCCGACATCGCCGACGCGGGTGCGTTCGGCCGCAACAGCGTGAACATCTCCGCGAATGGGCAGCGCCCGTGGGACAACGGCGTCGTGATGAACGGCCTCTCGGCCGACAACCCGATGTCGCAGGGGTTCGACGATACGCAGGACAAG
Source organism: Gemmatimonadaceae bacterium (assembly GCA_025451425.1). Next base: position 3,624 of record JANWKK010000018.1, on the reverse strand, counting down.
ACCGGCGTGCCGGTGCCCGCGCCAGACGCGATCGAGCAGTTCAAAGTCCAGACCGGGCTGTACGACGCGGTGTACGGCAAGCAGAGCGGCGCCGTCGTGAACATCGTCACGAAATCCGGCGGATCGACGTTTCATGGCAGCGGGTACGAGTTTCTCCGCAATGATGCGTTCAACGCGAACGACTTTTTCCGCAATCGCAGCGGCGCGCCCAAGCCCGTGCTGCGGCAGAATCAGTTCGGCGGAAGCACCGGTGGACCGATGGTGAAGAACAAGGCGTTCTTCTTCGTGTCGTATCAGGGGACGCGACAGAAGAACGGCGTTGCCGCCGCCGCCAGCCGCAATACGTTCCTGCCGCTGCTGGGCGATCGCTCGGCGCAGGCCCTGGGAAGCCTCTATGCGGGAAAGACCGGATCGCTCGGCGGCGTCGAGATCGCCGGCGACGGTTCGAACATCAATCCCGTTGCCTTGCAGATCCTCAACGCGAAGCTTCCCAACGGCGAATTCGTGATCCCGGCGCCGCAGATCGTGCTGGCCAACGGCACCGGCTTCTCCGCGCTGTCGTCGCCGGCCGACTTCAAGGAGAACCAGATCATTGCCAACGTGGACGTCAATGTCTCGCCCAAGCAGCGGTTGATGCTGAAGACGTTCGTGTCGTCGTTTCCCTCGACGCTGCCGTTTTCGCTGAGCTCCAATGTCTTCGGCTTCGGCGAGACGGACCAGCATTCGAACACGAACCTGGCGCTGACGCACACGATGACCATCAACTCGACAACCGTGAACGAGCTGCGTGCGGGCTTCAGCCGGAGCAACATGGTGCAATCGCCGGTCGAGCCGCTCAGCGCGGCCAGCGTCGGCATGTCGCCGGCCGTGGCCGACAAGCCGGGTCTGACGCAGATCTCGATTTCGGGAATGTTCACGATCGGTCCCGACCCGAACAACGATCAGCAGGTACTGATTAACACCGCCGAAGTATCCGACACGTTGAGCAAGATCATGGGGCGGCACGAGCTGCGGATGGGCGGCAACATCAGTCCGACGCGCGTGACGCGGCACGAGGTGTACGTCAAGCGCGGCACGTTGAGCTTCCTGTCGTTTCCCGATTTTCTGCTCGGCATGAGCGGCGCGGAGAACGGCACGCCCTTCAGCAACATCTCGTCGTCCCTCGTGGGCAATGGCCGCGAGTACGCGCACCCCGGATTCAACAATTTCGCGGCGTTCTTCCAGGACGACTTCCGCGCGACCGATCGGCTGACGTTCAATCTCGGAATCCGCTACCAATACAACGGGCAGCAGTACCTCACGGACGGCGTCGAGGCGAACTTCGATCCGTCCCGCGCACTCGGCTTGACACCGCCCGCGGGCGGCACGCTTCAAGGATTCATGCTGCCGGCGAACGTGCCATCCGATGTCCCGATTCCCGACGGGGTCACCAAGCTCGATACCAACACGCTCGTCAACAACAACAACTGGCATGGGTACTCGCCACGCGTCGGCCTCGCCTGGACGCCCTCCGCTCGCCGGACCAATCTGGTCGTGCACGCGGGCTACGGTCTGTTCTGGTCGGCTGTGGCCGGAACGATCGCGGAACAGATGTTCGTCAATCCTCCCTTTTACGCGCTCGTCTCCGGCGGCGGCGCCAACACGCCGACGGCGACGCTGCAGAATCCGTATCCGAACGTGCCGCAGTTGTCGCAGTTCCCGATCTGGAGCCCGTACGCGATCGGCAGCGCGCTGAGTCTCTACGGCCTCGATCCGAACATCCTGCAGCCGCGCAGTCAGGAGTACAGCGGCAACGTGCAGTCGGAAATCCACGGAATCTTCTTTCAGATCGGATACGTCGGCAGCCAGACGACGAATCTGGTGGCTTCGTCGCGTCCGAATCAGGCGCTGTTGGCCAGCCCGGATAACCCTGTGAACGGGCAGACGACCAACACGGTGGCGAACCGAAACCTGCGCGTGCCCGTTCTCGGATTTTCACCGACCGCATTGCAGTTCTACGGCGACATGGGCGGTCCGTACTTCGGTCACTACAACTCGTTCCAGCTCAGTGCCAGGAAAATCTATTCGAAGGGCATCAGCTTCTCGGCCGCGTACACGTGGAGCCGATCGATCGACAACATCCGCGCCTCGGCGTCCGGAAGAAATCAGCCGATCGGCGGTACGACGGGTGACTTCTACAACCATCCTGTCGGGATCTCCGACTTCGATCGCACGCATCGTTTCGTTGCCAGCTACGTCTGGGATCTGCCTAAGGTCAAATCTGCCGCGGGAGCGATCGGGCAGGTAGTGAACGGATGGTCCATTTCCGGCGTCGGCACGCTCCAATCCGGTTTGCCATTCAGCGTCACCGACAATCGCGGCGGCACCATCTACGGTGCATCGTCGTACGCGCAGTTTGCGCCCGGCAAAGGTCCGGCTGATGCCGCGCTGGCGGATCCGACACTGAATCAGTACTTCAACACGAGCGCGTACACGGCGCCGCCACGCGTGGGCGATGGAACCGGTTTCGGCGATTCTGGAAGAAACTATCTTCGCGGCCCTGGGCAGATCAACTTCGACACGGCTGTAGTAAAGCTCTTTCCGCTCGGCGCCAATCAATTGGAGTTCCGTGCGGAGATTTTCAATCTGTTCAACCGACCGAACTTCGGCTTGCCTGGGACGAATGTGGGGTCGCCCTCGAGCTTCGGCGTGATTTCCAGCACGGTTGTGGCCCCACGAATCCTGCAGTTCGCTCTGAGGTACCGATTCTAAATAATATGTCGCGCGCTGATGACACGACGTTGAACGCAGAGCGCGCGGATCAACACAGAAGACGCGAAGGACACGGAGGTCAGACTCGTTCCCACCTCTGTGTCCTTGGTGTCCTTTGTGTTTGATTAGCCCAGAAAATCAGCAGGACGCTGAACCTGAGCGCGAATTCCGCTGGCCTGCAGTACCAGCTGCGTCAAAACCGAAACCGCACGCCCACGTGGATCACGCGCGGCGGCTGCAGCGCGGTCGGCACGCGCCACATCGGGCCTGTGACGTCGAACTCCTCGACCTGGATGTTCTGATTGAAGATGTTGTACACGTCGAGAATTCCGTCGAACGTGTACCCGCCGACCGTGAACCCCTTGCGGAGCCGGCCATCGACCGTCATCGTGAAGGTGAAGCGCGTGCGCCCGTTGCGGAATGCGCGCACCGCTTCCGGCCCTTGATTCAGGTTGTCGAAGATGACGTTGCGCGTGAAGTGCTCGCCGTCCTGGTACCGGGCGGCCACGCCCAGATGGATGTCGTACGGAAACGCGTAGACGGCGGAGGTCTTGATGGTGTACCCGCGCTCGGTGAAATCGCGCGCCTGCGCGAACGTGCGCGCGTTCGGGTCGGTGAAGAGCTCGCCGATGACGCCGTAGTCGTTTTCCGTGGCCTGGAATCCGCGATTGCCCGAGAGACCCTCCGAGCGGCCGGCGGTCGCGCCGAACAGAAAGAACAATCGATCGGTCTGCGTCTGGCCGGTGATGTCGACGCCGACGAACGTCGCCTCGTCGTTCGCCGGATTGGTCAGCAGGTAGCGATCGGTGCCAAAGGTCGCCGGCGAGCGGTTGTAGACCGGCAGCTGTTGAATCGTCTGATCGAACCCCGGGT
>JANWKK010000017.1 GCA_025451425.1 Gemmatimonadaceae bacterium | reverse complement strand
GTCGCCCGTGTGGTCGGCCGACGGGAAGGAGCTCTATTTTCTCAACGGAAGCAATCGATTGATCGCGGCCGAGATCGGGCCGGGGCCGGCGTTCAGCGTGACGAAGCTCGATCGGCTATTCGATGCGACGGCATTCGGGTACGTCGGCTACCACTGGGCGTTCGATGCGACGCGCGACGGGAAGTTCGTGTATCTCGGTCCCGCGGGCTCCGCGAAGCCGGCCGCTGCGCAGTTAGTCGAAGTGGACAACTGGTTTGCCGACATCCGGGCGCGGCTCCAGCCGTGATCTCGACGTCGGTACGCGGCTTATGCGGAGAAAAGTCGAGGTAACATCCGTTCCTACTATAGTATGGGTGGATGCAACCCCGGTGCTCAGAGACGCGGATCGACCGGTTCGCTCTCGAGCGCGAGCACGCCGAACGCACACTCGTGCACGCGCCGCAGCGGCTCCCGTCGCACGAACCGTTCGAGCCCCTCAATGCCTAACGCGCACTCTCGCAGCGCAAGCGATCGTTTGGCATTCAACCCACGCGCCCGCAAGCGATCCAGATTCTCCGGTCGCGTGTATTCGGGACCGTAGATACGCGGGCTTGTGTTGAAGGCGATGACGCCATGAATGCCCAGCGCCGCGAGTAGAAGCGTTATGAGACCCAGCGTCCAGAACATCGCACGCGCAACGGGCGCGAGATGCCTCTTGCCACGCCGGACGACCCCAAGAAAACTACGTTCGCCGGTGCTGCGCGTTGAGATCGGCGTCGCCGACAAGCTGCCATCCATACGCAAATTGCGCTCTCGACCGGCGGTGATCGGGAAGCATCTCTGCGCCACAATCTATGCGTGCGGCTGAGTTCACCGCTCTTTTTGATCCGGCCGCACTCTTCCGGACGGGGCGATGGCCTTACCACTTTCGTCGAAGTTGATCGTCAATTGCGCCGGCGCGGCTTTCACCGGGCGCGCGATCGGCGGGAGCGGAGCGGGCGGCAAGTTCGCTGCGAACGACGTACTAACGGTGTGAAAGCGAGTGTCGTCCACGAAATAGCTGAAGCTCAAGTAGAGTGTACTGTCGGTAGCCAGAGCCGGCAAATCGAACGTCGCCGCTGCCGTCGTGCCATTGCCAGTGACGTTGAAGTGGTCGTCCGGCATGTCCAGCCCGAGTGAGGAGTGCACTTCTACAAGCGTGGTGAACAAATCGGTTGGCCCTCCGGTCACGGTCCATATGTACGTCGCCGGAGTGCCCGACTGAATCGTGTCGGGTCCGCTCACCGTGAAGGCCCAGGGCGCGACGGCCACCGTTTCGGTGTTATTGCCTGGAATGAGCGTGAGGTTATGAACCTCTCCACCAGCCAAGGCGACACGAATGCCATCGTGTATGTCGTGGAAGGCGACGATCTCAATGGAGTAGTTGCTTCCCGCCGGCACCTCGATGCTGACGACGTTGCTGGCGCCGGGTGCAGGTATGGCGGTCGGAACGACAACATCGGTGCTCCCTCCCCAGACCTTCACGAATGCACTGTCGGCGTTCGCTGGAATCAGACTGGAGTTTCGGACCAACGTGAGACTGACTGTACTCTGCGCGCCTGGTGTCGGCGAAGCTATGCTGTTTCCCGCTCCGCAACCACCAAGTAGTGCTGAGATCAGCCCAATACCGAATAGGCCGAGTGGAAAAGTCTTGCGCATGGTGCCTCGTTATTTGAATCGATTGAAGGGATCGGCGAGTGATTCCGACTGTGCCGTGCATCTCAGTGTGCATCGCACCCGTGAAATCCGCGTCAAGCTTCTGCCGCGCAAAGAGTTAGTGATGTCTTTGTTTGGGATCGCGTCGCGATGCCAAACGGCCCGGCATGTCGCGCCGTACTGGCTGCAATTCGCACTCTAGTGCGCGGGCGTTCGCGTAGCGCTATTTGATGCGCGGAGTCCGTTGGGCGCATTCGCGCACTGCTAGCGGCGGTTGTTCATCAAGCGAACCATGCTCCGTACGGCAACCGAACCTTGTCGCATGCAGTTCTTTCTGCGCAGCATGGGCGATGCTCGACTCGAGTCTCGGTCGGCTGACGGCACCCTTACGACATTACTGGAGCGCGGAAAGCCGTTAGCGCTCCTCCTCTATCTCGCCCTTGCGCCCAACAAGAGCGCGAGTCGTGCTGAACTGTTGGACCTTCTTTGGTCGAACGCTGAGCCGTACCGTGCGCGCGCAACACTGCGTCAAGCGCTTTCGACGCTTCGAGACGCGTTGGGCGATGACGCCATCGAAAGCCGTAGCGACGACCTGGTGCTAGTACGCGAAATCGATCTCGATGCGAAGGCATTCCTGCTCGCCGTGCGCGAGCGTCGCTTCGAGGATGCAGTGGCGAGGTATGCACGCCCCTTCCTCGAAGGCTTCGCGGTCGCGGGAGGTGACGGGTTCGAAGAATGGGCGAGCCTCGAGCGGCGCCGACTCAACGACACGTATCTCATCGCTGTCGAGTCGCTGGTACAGACTCGACTGGACACCGGGCGACTGCACGATGCTCTGGCGCTCGCTCGGCAGCTCCGCGACGCCGATCGATTCCGACAGGAATCGTGGCGCCTGCTAGTCGAGGTGCTGCTGTCGACCGGCAAGGCTGTGGATGTGCGGCTCGAAACCGATGCGTTCGAACGATTTCTCCAGGACGAAGGTTGCGTGCAGGACGCGGCTACCCACGCAATGATCGGCCGAGCGCGTCGTTTGTCGACACTTGAACCAGCGTCCGACACCGCGCCTAACGATGACACGATCGACCGCGAGCGGGAATTCTCGAGGCTGATGGCGTTGTGGGCTATCGCCGAGAGCGGGACGGCGCGCGTAGCTGCGCTCGTTGGGCCAGCTCGCGCAGGCAAGACGCGTCTGCTCGCGGCTGTCGAGCGGCGCTTGCGAGCCAAAGGTGTGCTGGTGCTGACGGCTCGCCGTCTAGATAAGAAGCGCAGAATTCCTGGTGCGCTGGCCGCAACGATTGCAGAGCGGCTGGCTAGCTCCCCTGGAGCGATGGGAGTGTCGCAAGAATCAGCTCGGCGCTTGGTTGCGCTCGTGCCACGATTGTCAGCGACGTATAGCGTGGCACAGGATGCACACTCGCGTAGTCCAGATGAGATGGACCGCGTGGTTGACGCACTCTTGGAGTTGATACGCGCCGTAGCCGACGAACAAGCGCTCGCTTTCTTGATAGACGATCTGCATGACGCCGATGCCTGGTCGCGGGACATCTTGAACTCGATTGCCGACCGGCTTGATCGCGACCGTGCGCTGCTGGTCGTTGCTTCGCGGCCGTGCGGCAGAATACCGCTCGACAGCCCCCGCACACTGCTGCTCGAGCTTCGGTCGCTGCCTAACCGGCGAGAGGATATCGAGACGCGCAGCGTCGGCCGCCGTCGCGCGGCGTTCTGGACATTGATGGCTGGAACGATTGCCGTGTGCGCGTGCGGCGTTGTGCTTCGCCCTCGGCCTACGCGCCTGGTCCTTGCGATTTCGCCTATAGTTGGCGACCCGGGAGTCGGGCTCGTGCCCGCCCCTGTTGTGAACGTGCAAGACCAATACGGTCACGTCATGGCGTCGCCGAGTGAGACCATTTCCGTCAAGGTTGTATCGGGACGAGCAACACTGGGCGGCGAGACGACGGCGGTGACTCGTGCCGGGCAGGCAGTGTTCGGCGATGTAATGATGTCTGGCAGCGCGAGTAGGACAGTACTCCAGTTTTCCGCAAAAGGACTCACGCCCGCACGGGTCGCGTTGCCCGGTGCACGAGAAGGTATCGGACTCTTTCTCGTGCACGCCGACGTCAATGGCCAACCGCTAGGGCCTTCGTCACGGACGGTACGAGTGAGCGGCGGCGATTCGATCACAGGCACTGCGACGTTGCGCTACAACAGCGACTGGCCAGCTGCATCTGTAATTCTTGGAGTGATTCCGACGTGGGGGGACCATCGAACGAATTTCAGAACGCTCAGCCCGCTGGTGACACCAGCTCTGGCCCAACTCCAGCGAGTCGATGTTCGTGTGGCAGCTCCACCGTCGCCCGGTTGTTACTACCTCATCTTCGCCTTCCAGGCCGAAGGAGATGTCGCCGAGATTGCGTCTGGGACTAACTGGACTGTCGGGAGAGCGATGTGGTACCGCGGCAACGACGTCGCGTCGTGGAACGATGCGCAGCTCGCGACGGCAGACACCGCCGGACTGGTCCTGAGCGGATACGTACGGCGGAAGAACGGGCGCGTCGAGCGCGCTGATCACGGCGTGGCGGCAACGACAATTCATGTCGACGTTCGTGGCGCGGGACAGCGCACGTCCAGCTGCCCAAACCTTGAGCGGCATTCCTGACGACGATTATCGCCGGCGGCGATGCGCTTGCCGTCTTGGACGATGTGCGACCGGGATTCAGCCAAGCCACGCGCGCGCGAAATTATGCTACGTCGATTATTCTCCCGACGATAATCGGCACTTAGACTACAGTCGCCTTCGCGCCTGCGTCTCTTCCAAGATGAGCTAGGATCGTATCGAGCCAGTGCGGAAATGCCTCCTGACACTCCCTAAGTGATTCGCGCATAAGCGACGAGAGCCGAGAAATAGTACTCCCGCGTTAGGACGGCGAACTTCTCGATTTGGTTTGGCGCTCGAGGACTTCGACTGGAGCTTTCAGCCGCGCGTCGATCGGCGCCAGATCGAAACCCTGGCGACCTGCGGCTACATCCGCGAGAAAACGAACGTGCTCTTCTTAGGCCCGCCCGGTGTGGGGAAAAGCCATCTCGCCACCGCGTTAGGCGTCAAAGCGATCAAGAACGGCTTTTCGGTGAGCCACTTCGTGCTCGACGATCTCATGCACGTCCTGCGCGCCGATGCGGCCGTCCCCCCGGCGCGCCTTCGGGCCAAGCGCTACTTCAACTCCGCGCTCCTCATCATCGACGAGGTCGGCTTCCGGCCGTTAGACCGGAGCGAAGCCAATCTCTTCTTCCGGCTCGTCTCCGCGCGCTACGAACGCGGGAGCATCGTCCTCACCTCGAACAAGCACGTGCGCGACTGGCCGGCCGTCTTCGCCGACGACGAGATCCTCACGACCGCGATCCTGGACCGCTTGCTCCACCATGTCCAGGTCCTGCACATCGACGGCCGGAGCTACCGACTCCGCGAACTCGGCGCCCTCCTCGGGCCGCGGCCCGACGCGCCGACTCACTCCCACCCAACTATCGGAGGCGCACGACCAGCTTAAGAACTGCACCACCCGCGTGCGGGAATTTGCCTGTTCAGAAAGTGCGGGAATTTGGGTGTACTTGCACACCATGCCCCAGCGTTCGTTCGGCTGCGTGGGGCGGACCACGGGGCCGCGCGGCTCCGCCACATGCTTCCGGCCCCGATGCCGGCGGACGGTGAGGCGCTCTTCGCGATAGAGCCGGTACACACGCTTATGATTGACCACCAGGCCTTCGCGCTTGAGTAGCACGTGCAGGCGCTTGTACCCAAAGCGTGGGCGCGCCTGGGCCAGTGCTTTCAACCGCTCGCGGATCGGCGCATCGCGCAGCGGCCGTACCGGTGCATAGTGCCACCGCGAGCGCGAGAGGCCGATCACCCGCATCGCCCGGCGGGCACTGATCGGAAAGGCGGCGAGGAGATGGGTGACGACCTGCCGCCGCTGTGTTGTCGTCACCACTTTCGTCCCGCCACGTCTTTGGGCATCGCGAGGTCTAACGCTTGCTCGGCCACCAGCTTCTTCAAGCGCCGATTCTCGTCCTCGAGCGCGCGCAATCGCTTCGCCTCATCGACCTGGAGCCCGCCATAGGCTCGCCGCCACCGGTAGTACGTCTGCTCCGTGATGCCGTGCTTCCGACAGATCCCGGCCACGGTGACCTCGCGCTTCGTGGCCTCGTTCAGAATGCCGACGATCTGCTCGGCGCTAAATCGCGACGTCTTCATGAGTCCTCCCCGCCTCGCGGCGGATCAGGACTCCCAACCTAATCCCTGACTCTGCTCACGGGGAGAAGACCATGAGCGTCGCAAGATGAGGTGAAGTTTACCGCGACGGGCGCGGCACTACTGCTGGAGTGCTAACGCCTAACCAACGGACCTGTTAGCCTCGTGTCAAGAGCGAATGGGTCCGCAGGGGTAGACAGACAGTACCCAAGCTTGGCACCCGACAGGCGACATAGGAGTCCGCCGCAGGACGAAGCCAGCACTCCAACTGACTGCGCATGAAAGCGTGGCGACATACTCGTCGCACTTCAGTCCGCTGTT
>JANWKK010000016.1 GCA_025451425.1 Gemmatimonadaceae bacterium | reverse complement strand
GTCGAGCAAGAGTGACTTGAGCTGCGTGCGCGTCGCCGTCGGTGGCGCCTCGAGCAGACGCGGGTCGGGTGACGCGCCGGACGCACGGAGCTCGCCCCAGCGAAAGCCACGGAGCAGCAAGTACGCAGCGGGATTCGTCGGATCGGCCTGTCGCAGATACTTCGCACTCGCGGCGACGCGATTGCCAGCGTCTTCACGCGACGTCGGCGTCGCCGACATCTGTACGCCGACGGAGCCCGGAAGGACAACGCCTTCTGGCACACTGACCGGGGCCGATTCCGTCACCAGCTCGATGGGATCTGGATCGACCTCGAGCTTTCTCTTGAGTAGCTGCTTGGCCGTGCGTTGAACCTCTTCGAGCGCGTCGCGGAGATCCCTGTAGCTCGGCCCGTCCACGGGGAAGCGCTCTGCCGAAATCTCGTCGAGATTTTGAAGCAGCTCGAGGCAGCCGTCGATGTCGGCGACGAGCGCCTTGAGCCAGGGCTTCGGCGTCGCGCGAAAGGCACTCTCGACGTCTTCCGGCGTCGCCTTGCCCTCCGCAACGAGTGATTGACGGAGCTCAGCACTCGCAGAATCGTTTGCGGCCTCGACCTCGGTTGGAACGCGACTAGCCTGCTGAATTTGACCGAGGGTGTGGCCAACTTTGTCGAGCGGCAGACGGCGCACTCGTACCGCCATCTTCGCGCCGCCTAACGCGCCAAGCGTGTTCGAACGCGCCTCGGTGTCGCCTTCGTCGATTTCCGGATAGAGGTGGTCCCAGTGCTGCTCGAGAAGCCCGACAATGGTGTCCAGCGCGTTCCGGAAGCCGGCGAAGCCTTCGCGGACCAGGAGCGCCTCCGCCATCCAGACGGCGAGCTGCAGGTCCTTTGATTTGTTCGCGATCGCGTCTCTCGTGAGCTTGATGACCTGCGACCAATCCGCGGTCTTGCGCTCCGCCTCCCAACCGCCTTGCGGCATCTCGTCATCCTCGCGCCGAGCGAATTTGATCTTGTCGTAGACAGGATCGGAGCGCAGCTCGACACCAGCGGGGTTGCTGCCAGCAATGGGGGTTAGGAGCTCGTCACGCAGCGACATGGAAAGACTCAATCAGCGGTAGTTGGTACGGAGGAGTTGATCGTGAGCTCGCGTACTTCGAGGATGGGAAAGTCCTCGCCATCCACGAGCAGCAGCTTTTGACCGATCGGCGCTTCGGTATCGTCTTCGAGGACCTCCCACTGCGTCACGCGACCGAGACGCACGGGACCATCGGCGTGGCGCCAAGTGAGTGGCGCGATCGCTGGGAGGATGACTTCGCCCATCTCCATGCCGCGGAAGCTTTCCGAGGGCCGTACTATCGCTGGCGCCCAGAGCATATCACGGAGCCGCTTTGGTGGAAGCATCTGGACTGACGTGATATGCTCGAACGGCAGCCAGGTGTATTGGCCGGCGGCAAAAAGCTCGAGACGTGCTCCAATGCGTGGGTCGGCGTCAGTGAGTGATTCGAACGGCTGACCGTTGAGTGTTCCCGAAACCGGCTTTGGCGGCGTGGTGAGCGGAAAGCTCTTCGCCTCGAACATTTGCTGTCGCATCCGTTCGGCGTGAAGGGCGCTGTGATAGAGCAGCGCACCCATCTCCGCTTCCTTGCTCCCCTGGCCAACGACGCCGAGTTGCTTCTCGGCGCGATCGTATTTGCCGGCGAAGCAGAGGAGCTCGAACAGGAACGTCCGCCGGCGTGTGTCCGTGGGATTGTCACGGAGCTCGGCGCTCAATGCGTCGATGGCTTCGTCCAGCTTGCCGGCCTGCAGAAGATCGCGAGGAGTCATTGTCGTAGGCGTGAACGAAGGAGCGGAAAACCAAGCCGGCCGCCGTTGGCGGCGGCCGGTTCGCTCGGCGCCGGCCGAAACCGAGCCGGCGCCTGTTTGCAACAGCGGGATGAAAGTCAGACCTTCTTGTTGGCCTTCACGTCCCAGCCAGCCTTCGCTGGCGAATCGAGCGTGCCGTCCGCCTTCTGCGGCTTGTACTCGTACTCGATCTTGCTGAAGTTGAGCGAAATCTGATTCGACGGAACGACGTCGCCGTGCGCGCTGCCACCCGTCTGGAAGGAGCTGACCAGCAGATCCGTGAATTTGATCACGAGGAATTCCTGCTGATCCTTACCCGCTTTGCGGCAGGTGAGCTGTGCCTTCTTGATGTGATCGCCGCCAGCGCAGGCGAGCATGAGTATTGGCGACGCCTTGTTCTCGGTCATGACGAAGTGGAAGTCCTGCATCTGGACTTTTCCGGCACCACCGCCAGCGCCAACCGCGTGCGACCCGATGTTCTGCTCGCCCCAGCTCCAGCTCTGGAGCTCGATCTCGTCCTTGTGCTTGCTGTCCTGCGACTCGCCGGCGATGCCGTCGATCTTGAGGAAATAGTCAACCGCTGCCATTGGAGTTCTCCGCGCCAAACGTGGTGGTGGTGATGATGAACCGGGAGTCTTCGAGAGAGAGGGCCCTCTGTGCTTTGCGCGCGACTACGATACCGTCTCGCCTTCGTGCGCGCCGTATCGGCGGTCACGAGCGCGTTGTGAACTTGAGTGATGCGCTCGTGACACACCGACGACAACGACAACTACTACTTCGCTGGCGCCGGTAGATCGGCGACCAGACGCATCGACATCGTCAACTCGTCCAGCTGGAAGTGCGGCCGCAGGAACGCCACCGCACGGTAGGCACCCGGCTTCCCGGGCACTTCCACCACCTCGATTCGCGCTTCCTTGAGCGGATTCTTGGCCTTCATCTCGAAGCCGACGTCGTCGTTCGCAACTGTATAGTTGTTGATCCAGTTGTTGAGGAAACACTCGACCTCGGACCGCGACGTGTAACCGCCGATCTTGTCGCGCATCATCGCCTTCAGATAGTGCGCGAAACGGGACACGGCGAACATGTACGGGAGCTGCGCCGAGATGCGCGCGTTGGCCGTTGCCGCGTCGGAGTCGTAGACCTTGGCCTTCTGCGCCGACTGAACGCTGAAGAAGGCAGCGTAGTCCGTTCCCTTGCAGTGCACGAGCGGAACGAAGCCCAGATCGGCCAGCTCCTTCTCGCGTCGGTCGGAGATCGGGGACTCCGTCGGGCACTTCATAGCGATGTCGCCCGATTCGGTCCTGAAGTTGTGGACCGGCAGCCCTTCGACGAGGCCGCCGCTCTCCACACCGCGGATCGTTGCACACCAGCCGGAGCTGGCGAACGCCTGCGTAATGCGCGAGGCAAGTGCCCACGAGGCGCCGGCCCACGCGTACTTGCTGTGATCGGTGCCGTCGACCTTCTCCTCGAAATCGAAATCCTCCACGGGCACCGTGTCGCGGCCGTACGGCTGACGAATGAGAATCCGCGGGAGGGTGAGGGCCACGTACCGCGAGTCCTCGCTCGAGCGGAAGCTCTTCCATTTCGCGTATTCGGTCGTGTCGAAGATCTTCGCCATGTCCCGTGGAGCGTCCAACTGGGTGTAGCTCTCCATGTTGAACATGTCTGGGTTCGCGTTGGCGATGAACGGTGCGTGTGCCGCCGCCGCGACCTGCGAGATCTTCTCGAGCAGCTCGACGTCCTGGCCGCCCTTGCCGAATTCGTAATCCCCAATGAGTGCACCAAATGGCGTGCCGCCGAAGACGCCGAACTCCTCCTCGTAGACCTTCTTGAAGAGCGCGCTCTGATCGAATTCGGGCGCTTTTTGCAGATCCTTGAGCAGGTCCTTCTTCGAGACGTTGAAGACTTTGATCTTCAGCTTGTCACTCGTCTCGGTGTTGTTGAGCAGATACTTGAGACCACGCCAGGTGCCTTCCAACTTCTGGAACTCGGCGTGGTGCATGATCTCGTTGAGCTGCGTCGAGATCAGGTCATCGATCTGCGCGATGCGAGCGTTGATCATCGCCTCCGTATCGGCGGCGATCGTCACCGTGCCCTTGAGCACCTCGGTGACGAAGTTCTTGACCAGATCCTTGCCGCGCTCTTTGGCGGCGGCGTCACGGCCCAGCCGGCCTTGGTCGACGATCTTGTCGAGGAGACTGCCTTCCGACGCGGCGTCGAAGGTGGTCTGTTGCTGGCCTTGCGCCTGCGTCTCAGCCATCGGTGCCTCCCTGGAGTCCAACCTCCGACTCGAGCTTCTTCATTGCTTCGGCGTTGTTGAGCGTGCTCTGAAGAATCTCTTCGAGCTTGTCGTTGCCCTGCAGGTTGCCGCGCAGATCCGCGAGCTTCGTCCGCAGCTCGAGTAACCCCTTGAGCGGGCCAACGTTTTTCGCGACGGCTTCCGGATTAAAGTCGTCGAGCGACTCGAAGGTGAGGTCGACGCCGATCTTCCCGCCCGACTCCGGGTTCAGCTTGTTCGCGACGGTGAACTGGACGCGTGGCTTCATGCTCTTCAGCACGGCGTCGAAGTTGTCCGGCGTGATCTCGACGAACTTGCGATCCTTGAGGCGCGGCAGTGCTTCCGCCGGATTCCCGCTGAGATCAGCGAGAACGCCCATCAAGAAGGGAAGTTCCTTCGTCTCGACCGCGCCGCCGGTCTCCACATCGTAACTGATGTTGACGCGTGGCGGCCGGACACGCTCCAGCTTTTTCTGTGTGCCCTCGCGTGCCATAGTGTACTCCGGGTCTCGGGATAAAGAGTGTGCAGCGTCGCGCTCGAGGTGGCGCAACCTGCTTGTTGTCTGCGCCGCGTAATGCCATCGAGGGGTGCTAACACACTCGCCGGTGATCGTGCGCGGCCGCACACTGATGTCGACCACTTCATTGGTTACTAAGCGGTCGTCAGCGGGGCCAATCATGCACTCGCCGCGCGCTACCGTCAAGCGAGTTGACAAACGCCGAAGTCGTTGCCCCTGCGGCGGCTGTGCAACAGCTTCGCTAGTCAGCGCGTTCGACCGGCTTGCCTCCGGTCGGCCGTTCCCGCACCCCGACGCTCTCCCGCATCGCCGTCGAGTCGGGGAGCCGGAACTCCTCGATCTCGATCAGTCCCGCGTCCACCAACTGGCGGATCATCATCGCGAACATGTCTTCCGGCGCCGCGTCCGGTACGGCCTTCGTGTCCCGTAGGTACTGCAGATGCTCGCGCGCCGTCATGCGCCCATCGCAGAATTGGAGGAGGGTGGCGTACCAGTTCGGACACGCCGCCTCGACGGCGAATGGGGCGAGCGTCACCAGCTGACATTCGTCCACCGACCACTGGCCATCGTGCAGCATCGAGCGTGAGCGCAACTCTGTGTGTGGCAACGTCCTGGGTCGACTCGCCAACAAGCGGCGTGATTGGTCCGCATCCCAGTTCGCGGTGCCGACCATCCAGCGCAAAACCCATTGCAGGTCGGCCGCGCCGGTCAGCGGCGAGAGCGCGCGCCGGGTGGTGATCACGGGTCGATCGGTTGCTCGCCGCTGGAAGAGGAGCGAGCAGAAAACAAGTTGCTGGATGCGCAATCGTTCAAGCGTTTCGCTCATCAGGGCGAGCCGCTCGAACGGCGTGTAGCCCGCTTTTGCCTGGTCGGCAAAGAAGTGCAGCGGATCGAGGCCGCGCCCCTGTACGACGACGACATCGAAGTCGTCGCTCGAATCGCCGAGCATGGTGCGCAGACGCTGCTCGAGTGTGGCGCCCTCGCGATCGGTCAGCATGCCCTCGCAGAAAAACTGCCCTCCGGGCGCCAGATGCGCCGCCAGCCCGGCGACGATCTGACGCGTCACATACTCGCCATCCTCGCCCGCGTCCCGAAATACGAACTCCGTCTGGAGCGCCGGCACGTAGGGCGGATGCGCGATGATGACGTCGAATTGCTCGTTGCCTAACGAGGAAAAGACGTCGCCCTGGAGCACCCGCACGTTCGCGAGCCCGTTGAGAGCGACATTGAATTCGGCAAAGCGCACCGAGCGGTCGGCAATGTCGACGAGTGTCGCACGCCGGGCGAAGCGCGCCGCGGCGACAAGGCCGGCGATTCCGGTCCCGGTACACACATCCAGCACGTGATCGCACGACTCGCGTGGCATGAGTCGGAGAAAGCGCTGTGTCTCGCGCGTCATCGGCGAGAACACCACGTCCGGTGGCGGGACGTCGCTCGTGCTCTCGAAGCGAAAACGCCGGTCGGAGGCAACGTACAGCTCCTCGATCGGATAGTTCGCGATCGTTGCCGTGCACATCGCGGCCGTGTCGCGAACGGCGTGAATCAGCCCGAGTGCCTCGAGCACCCCGAGATCGGCGGCGGACAGATTCGACTCGACGACGCCGCGCGCAATGTGCTCGCCATCCAGGAACAGCCTAACGAACAGCGACTGGGTATCGCTGACCTCTTTGAACGCGCTCCGGCTCTCCGGTCGCGGAAAATCGTGGATCGATTCGACGCCGGCTCGCGCGCACAATGGCGCCTCTTCGAAGCCGGTCCGAACGAACAGCTCCCGGAGGCGCGCGAACTGCTCCGGGGTGCCGAGCCGGAACGGTTCAGAGATCCACTTGCTCTCAGTCGCCGTCGCCATCGTCAGACGCGCCTCTAGCCCAGCGACCTCGCAGGCGCGTGAGAGGCTCCGCGATGGATTGCAGCCGCGGAAAGATCACGGTGTCGCTATCGCGCACGCTGAGAATGGGAGACAGGCCGATATCGAGCAGTCGCTCCGCGGCCCGCTCGCTGAGCACGGCCTCGGCGCACGGCGTCGCCGTCGCTTCTCCGTCCGCGCGATAGACGTGGAGCGGCAAATTCGAGATCTCTCGTCCCGGTCGAAGATCCCAACCGTCTTCGGCGAAGCCCTCGCCGACGAGCAAGGCTGCCGCGATGCCGCCACTTCCCCAGAGATAGCTCTCGTGCGGCGGACGGGCGTCGGGCACATTCTCCTCGAACTGCACCAGCTCGCACTCGTCGGTGCGTTTGCCATAGGGGAGCCGAAGGAGCAAACGCGGCATAACGAGTGACAGGTATGGTGCGACGGTCGATCGGCGCAGCGAAGACCATGTCCGCGGCACATCGTTCGTCCAGTCATCCGGATCGGGCGTCGATGCAATCGAGTGAACGCCCGCGAGGATCGACGCGCCTCCGGCGACGAACGGTGCCCCGGCGTCACGGGCTACCCGACCGATGCGCTCGAGCAGCGCGAGCTCATCGTCATCGATGCCTAACGTGAAGAGGCCGACGAGGAGCGCCCATGGATCGCTTCCCGGCGTAGCGACGCTCTGCTCGACGAGTAAACGGTGAATACCTGACGTGTCGATCTGGTCGGAGGCCAGATCGGCGGCGAGCTCCTCGCGCGAGACATCGATGAGATGGACCTGGAGCGCCGAATCCGTGTCGAGCCGCCTAGCGAGGAAAAACGCCGCGCGCCAAGCTGCCTCGAGACCCTGAAAGTCGGGATGATGCAGGAGTGCGCGCAGCTCGGCCGTTACCGCCGCGTCGACACGCGCTTTGATCTCGGTCTCGGAGGGATCCGGCGTGCTGACGAGGTGTGGCGCAACCACACGCTGAACGAACTCCGACAACACGCTATCAGGAGCGTCGAGCGCGGGACGAGCGGGCGCCTTCGCCAGCGCGGCGCCGCCGGGCGGCATCGGCGCATCGCCAAGAATCGCATCGAGCGCGCTGGCCGGAGTGGGAGTTGGATTGGAAGACTGCGGCGCAAAGAGCGTTGACGACGCAAGCGCGCGCGCGCCAGCGTCGCGAAGCGCACGAAAGCGCGGGAGCCGCTGATAGAGGCTGTCCGGATGGAAGTCGTCCAGAGAGGAGAAGCTGATCTCGGAACGCTCGTCGACACTCCCCAAGTTGACCTCGAGACGTGGCGCGAAGCGAGCGATCGCGTCGTCGAGAGAGTCGCGATCCACGCGTACCGGACGACGCGCCGCGATTGCCCGCCCGGTTTCGATGGCGCCGCGATTCGTTCGACCGCTGAAGTCGCCGATCAGCGCGATGCGAAAGGGACCGAAGGCCGGCGGCTTCATGGGCGCACCTCGTGTTCGAAGGGTGTTGCACGACCCGTTCTGCTACGATAGCACGCGGTCTTCGCGCGCGCATCGGCGAATCACTACGACGCGAGCAGCCCAGACAGTCGAAATTGCCGAAACGCGTGGTCGACCGCCTTCGCGACTGTGCTTCTCTCTGCTGGTCCGAGATCCAGATCGCCTCGAGCCACCGCGGCCATTACGTCGTCGACGATCGCTTCCGCGTCGCGCGTGCCGTCGAGCTGTCGGAGCACGAATCGGTCGAAGGGCGACAGCTCGACCGCCGAATGCAGCAGCGACGTCACCAGCGATTCATTACGAGCCTCGAGGCGCGCCAACGGGCTCGCGACTGGTTGACGGCTCAGCGAGGCGGTGCAAGGTGTCGGCGCCATCGTTAGGTCCACCAGCCGGATCATCGCGCAACGAAGTGTCGCGTCGGCGAGAATCTCACGTGAGAAGCCCGGGCCCTCCATGCGGGCCTCTGTTTGCTCAGCGAGCGCGTCGAAGGAAAGGCCAGCTGG
>JANWKK010000015.1 GCA_025451425.1 Gemmatimonadaceae bacterium | reverse complement strand
TTCCCCACTGCTGCCTCCCGTAGGAGTCTGGGCCGTCTCTCAGTCCCAATGTGGCTGGCCATCCTCTCAGACCAGCTACCCGTCGTCGCCTTGGTGGGCCGTTACCCCGCCAACTAGCTGATAGGCCGCGAGGCCCTCTGAAAACCCCGGAGGTTTCCTCTCCACGAGATGCCTCGCGAAGAGCGTATGCGGTATTACCCGGCCGTTGGGCCGGCTATCCCCCGTTTTCAGGCAGGTCCCTCACGTGTTACGCACCCGTTCGCCGGTTGCCCTTGCGAGCCCCCGTGACTTGCATGTGTTAAGCACGCCGCCAGCGTTCGTCCTGAGCCAGGATCAAACTCTCCAAGAAGAGTTGACATAGCTCGTAAAATCGAACCGCTGTCATTACGCTGTCGCGCTGACAGCGTATCCGAATTCACTGAATTGTGTTCGGGTCAAGCTCTCCCTGGCATCCCGAACAGACGCCAGATCAACGAGCTCACCTCGCACATCCAGATTCCCAAATCGATTATCAAATAGCAGTTTGTCGCTCTCGGCGACAGCCTATAATTGTACCAGCTACCCAACACTCAGTCAAGCCCATCGGCACAACAAACGTCTGCCGCAACTCCATAATTGTGGGCTTCCCTCTAAAACTCAGGCGCGCACGACGATCACCGCTCTCGCGGGAACGCGCACACCGTCAAGTTTGAGGAGGGACCGAACAATAACCTGGATTACCGTTCGCCGCAACTGCCGAAAACAGTACAGGGCCCCAGTTCCATCCGGGACCCTGCACCACGGCAAAAATGGGCCGTGTAGGAATCGAACCTACAACCTAGCGATTAAGAGTCGCTTGCTCTGCCAATTGAGCTAACGGCCCAGGTCGGATCAGGAGTGGCGCGCCAGGAGGGAATCGAACCCCCGACCCACAGCTTAGAAGGCTGTTGCTCTATCCAACTGAGCTACTGGCGCTCTGTACTCAGCGGAGCCAACGACAGCGAAGATCAAAGCCCATCCAAGCCTACCAGGTCGGGGCGCCCGGATTTGAACCGGGGACCTCCTGCTCCCAAAGCAGGCGCGATACCAGGCTACGCTACGCCCCGCAACGAGCCTAGCAAATGTAGCCCGCACCCAAACACCGGTCAACGCCGCCGCAATGCCATCACCAGTGCTCGAAACGCGCGACCACGGTGGCTCACTCTCTCCTTCTCGTCAAGCGTCGCCTCCCCGAACGTCTTTCCCAGCTCATCCGACAGAAAATACGGATCGTAGCCAAATCCACCGCTGCCTCGCGGCTCCTCGAGGATGATGCCGGTCGTCGTTCCTCGACACGTGAATGCCACAGCACCGTCGACGAACGCCGCCACGCAAACATAGCGCGCCTCGCGTGTCGTTAGGCCATGCAGCTCGGCGATCAGTCGCGTGTTGTTCGCCGCGTCGAGCGACACACCGGTGAGATCTGTTCGGCCGCTCCACCGTTTGCTGCGAACGCCGGGGCGCCCACCGAGCGCCGCGACTTCCAGCCCCGAATCGTCGGCAACGACTGGTCGCCCGGTGAGACGAGCGAAATAGTGCGCTTTCGCCAACGCATTCTCCTCGAACGTATCTGCGGTCTCGAGGTGCTCCTCCGCGCCGCTCTCCGAGACGCCAGCCTCTTCGAGGTCGACAATGGAAAGGCCCCTGAACAGCGCACGGAGCTCGCGCAGCTTGCCCGCGCTTCGCGTTGCAATGAGAAGAGGCTCAACGGTCACGCGCCGAGCGCGCGAACCTGAAGGGCGTCAATCTGCTGCAGACCGCGCACGGCGAGGCTCACGAGCTCGTCGAGATCCTCGCGCCCGAAGGTGCCATGCTCCCCGGTGCCCTGCACTTCGACAAAGCGCCCCTCACTGCTCATGATCACGTTCATATCGACGGCTGCCACGACGTCTTCGGCGTAATCCAGATCGAGCCGGGGCGTGGATCCGATGATCCCGACGCTCACGCCCGCGACGCGACGCTTGATCGGCGATTCGGACAATCGCTCGGACGACACCAGCCAGTTGAACGCATCGATCGTCGCTACGCACGCGCCGGTAATCGCCGCGGTGCGGGTGCCCCCGTCGGCCACGAGCACGTCGCAATCCAGACGAATCGTGTATTCGCCGTAGGCAAAACTGTCGAGCATCGCGCGAATACTGCGGCCAATCAAACGTTGAATTTCCTGAGTGCGGCCTCCAAGCTGCGATCGCTCGCGCGCCGTGCGAGTGCGCGTTGCACGCGGCAGCATTGCGTATTCAGCCGTGAGCCAACCTTCGCCTCGGCCACGCCGCCAATTGGGAACGCCCTCCTCAACCGACGCCGTGCACAGCACACGCGTGGTGCCGAATGAAACAAGGCACGAGCCCTCAGCATAGGGCGCCACTTCGCGTTCCAGCGTGATCGGTCGCAGCTCGTTCGCTTCGCGTCCCGTTCGTTGCGGTTCACTCTCTGCTGCCACGGAGTCGCTCGATGATCGATGTGGTCGATTGATCAGCTGTGAGCGGAATGATTCGTACCTCTCCGCCCCAACCGTGAACTTCACGCGCACCCACAACCGTCTTGACAGTGTAATCGCCACCTTTCACGAGCACGTCGGGACGCAGATGGAGTATGAGCTCGAGGGGTGTGTCCTGCTCGAACGCAACGACCGCGTCCACCATGGCGAGGGCCGCTAAAACATAAGTGCGTTCGGCGATTGTGCGGACTGGCCGGGTCGGTCCCTTGAGCCGTCGAACCGACGCGTCGCTGTTCACGCCGACGACGAGTGCCTCGCCCTGGCGACGTGCAGCAAGCAGCACGTCCACGTGCCCCGGGTGCAACAGATCGAACACGCCGTTCGTGAATACTAAACGTCCACGCTGATTTGCACGCCACGCGCCGGCCCCCTCCCAATCCATGATCTTGGGAACAGGGTCGATGTTCGAATGACTCAAAGGGGACCTTGGGCGCGCGGAGTGAAGCGAATCATTCGAACTAAGAGCGGCAGTTCCACGCGCTCGGAGTACTCGGCACTCACGGAAATGTCACTCTTTGTGCGATCCACGGTGATGTCGGTAGCCTCTTCGGGCAGGCCGAGCGTATCGGCCAACGCGGCGAGATGGAGTTTGATGCGGTCGTCGGGAATCTGCTTTGCGAAACGAATTTCTTGCCGCATGGCGTCCTGGAACTCGTAGAAGCGCCAGTACGCTTCACCGACGTTGACACCGAAGTACAGCGCGGCTGCAACAATCAGGAGTGCAAAAAGGCAACCCAGAGAGCCACGGCCGCGATGATTCACCACTGCGATTGCGCTCCCTCGACGATATCGTTGACCAGTTTCTCTATTGCCTTGGTGCGGCCCGCGGCTTCGGCGCGCTCGTCGTAGTCGCCTTCTCCGCTCATTCCTTTTCGCTGAAAGAGCACATGGCCGTTGGCCTGCTCGACAATCTCGACATCGATAGTGACCTGGAGTCGACGTCTCGCGGTCACAGCTGTCGCTGGATTAGCGCTGACTGCCACCGGTACATCGACGTCGTACCCGGTGATGACGCCGCGCACGATGGCGTCCGCACGACTTTCCGAGGCATCTCTGACGCCGAGGCGTTTTTGGAGCTCGCGGCGCATGACGTCTAGCAATTCTCGCTGGACTTCCGGCGACGTGGTCTGATTGTCGAAGGGCAGCACCGCCATCGTGCGGACATTCGATGGCAGGCCGCCGCCAGCAAATCCGTAGCGAATGCTCCCGCACGCAGCGAGTGCGGCGAGCATCAGGACACTGCTAATACGGGCTCCAAATCGACGCATCGAACGGCGGAACCTCTTGGACGCTCTTGACGGTGAGCGACAGCTCGCGACGAGCCTCTTCGCTTCTGTATCGAACGATCGAGCCGTTTCGTTCAACCCACTCGATGACGCGGCCGCCGCGGACTCGCTCGAGACGGACGAGCGAATCTCGCCGAAAGGTGAGACGCCAACTGGCTGGCATACCAATGTCGACACGGAGAAGCTCTCCGTCAACGCGCGCGACCGTGTCATGGACGGCTGGTATCGATACACGACCGAGCGTGGCCCAAAGTAAAGGCGGTGGTGGAATGAATCGTCGCGCCAGCGGGCCACCGGTGACTTGAAGCGAGTCGGCGATGAGTACCGCCGCACCGCTTCCGAACCCGCCCGCGAGAATTAGATCCAGTCGCGCACTGTCAGGACCGGCGAGTCGCGCCACGCCTTCGCCGCGTCCACTCAGCTCGCGATCATCCAGCTGCCAGTCGAAAAGAATCTTTGTGTGGCCGCGTGGTAATTCCGCATGCGGAAGCACCGTTGGTGCTGGTGCGCCAGTCAATGGACTCAAGCGTGGCGCGCACGCCGCGGCGGCAGTTACGCAGCCGGTAAGAAGCGCCGTGAAAATGGAACGGCGCACGCTCGAGTTGGTGTGAGAATGCGGTCGCACTATCGCGTCCTACCGGAGAATGTGTCGGGAGTTCCGTGATCCGGGTCGAACGCGCTAGAGGAACAGCTGACGAACCGCAGCCGGAAGCGCAATCGGCCTTCCGGAGCGATCGAGGGACACGAGCGTCGTGCGAGCTGACACGAGGCGTTGATCCGTCTCCGCGTTCGAGACCACGTAATCGAAAACGATCATACGGGACCGAACATCGGCAAGAATCGTGTGCACGCGGATTAATTCGTCGTAGCGCGCCGCGGCGTGGAAGCGAGCGGACAGTTCGGAGACCGCGAGTGAGACTCCGCTGCGCTCGAGATCCGCGTAGCTTACACCGAGCTGGCGGATGAAGTCGGTGCGCCCCATCTCGCACCACACGAGATAGTTGGCGTGATAGACCACGCCCATCTGATCGGTTTCGGCATAACGCACGCGAAACTCGATATCGTGCGTCGCGCGCCGAAACGTTCCTTGGGTATCCGTCATCGCGATGAGATGTCGCAAAGATTGAAAGCACCATCGACCTTTGTAAAGCCGCGGAGCGCGAGTAGAATCAGCCCGTGCTACAATCGCCTTGCTACATCTTCTCGGACTTGCACCTTGGCTTCGCGAAGCCAGAGGTGGAGCGTGAAGCATTGAAGTTTCTTCGGCATTTGCAGGGACGCGCCGCGTCACTCGTGGTGAATGGCGACCTGTTCGAATTTTGGTTCGAATGGCGCACTGTGATTCCACGCGCGAGCTTCCGCATTCTCGCCGCTCTTGCTGATCTCATCGAGTCCGGCACGCCGGTGCTGATGGTCGCTGGCAATCACGATTGCTGGGGTGGCGACGTACTCCGCAACGACGTGGGCGTCGACTACCACGTGGGTGCCTGGGAAGGATCTCTTGCCGGATGGCCCACTCGCATCGAGCATGGAGACGGGCTTCGTCCGCGCGAAGATCGACGCTATCGAATGCTCCGGCGCGTGCTGCGCAATTCCCTGGCAATCAAGGCGTTTCGTTGGATTCATCCCGACCTGGGAACACGTCTCGCCAGGCACAGCTCGCACGCGAGCCGGACGTACGGCGCGCGCGATCAGGGGCGAGGCCTCGCGCGCATCGCCGCCGCTACCATGGAGCAGCGTCGCGATCTTGAGCTCCTCGTCTTCGGCCACTCGCACGTCCCGGCACTGGCGCGCATGACGAGCGGCGGCGTTTACGCCAACGCGGGTTCGTGGCTCGATGCCCCCACGTTTCTCCGCGTAACGACGGAACGAGTTGAGCTTCGCCAGTGGGACGGTTCAGCCGAGGGTCTTCACCTCGACGCTCTCGATCGCTCCGCCGAGAAAGCGCTGGCCTAGCTGGAGGAACATCAGTGGATCGTCGGAGGCGATGAAGCGGTAATGCGGCTTGGCGCCAGCGCTGGCGGAGAGATGCTGAGTACCGAGCACTGCCGATGTTTCACGTGCTGTTTCCTCGGCGCTGTCAATGAGCCTAACGTTGCGGCCGAGCACATCACCGATGACACCTTTCAGCAAAGGATAATGTGTGCAGCCGAGGACTACCGTGTCGACGTCCTCGCGAAGAAGCGGCGCGAGATACTCCTCGGCAACGAGTCTCGTGGCCTCGTGGTTCATCCAGCCCTCTTCCACGAGAGGCACAAAGAGGGGACAGGCGCGCACAGTCACGCGAAGCGATGGCTCGATCGTGCGCAGCGCTCGCTCGTAAGCGCCCGATTTGATCGTGCCGGCCGTACCGATGACGCCGATGTGACCATTGCGCGTCGCCTCCACGGCAGCGCGCGCGCCGGGCTCGATGACACCGATCACGGGCATCGTCAAGGCTTCGCGAAGCGCCGGAAGCGCATGCGCCGTCGCGGTGTTGCAGGCAACGACGAGCGTTTTCACACCCTGATCGACGAGAAACGACGCGATTTCGCGACTGTATCGCCTAACGGTTTCAGGACTCTTCGGGCCGTAGGGGACGCGCGCCGTGTCGCCAAAGTACGTCACGCTCTCGTGAGGCAGCTGCTGAATCACGGCGTGCGCGACCGTTAACCCTCCAATGCCGGAATCGAAGACGCCGACGGGCGATCTCGACGTCACCACGTCAGCTTCGCGCCGATGCTCGCGCCGCCTGGAATCGCACGAATCTGCAGCTGCGCGGGAACGTCCCAGAGGTTTGCAGCGACGAAGGCGTCGGCTCCGGAAAAAAGATGGTTGGCGATGAGAAAGGCCACCCAATCCTCCACGTGGGCCTGCCTAACGTGCACGTACGGGACGTCGAACCGACGACCGATGACCGGCACCGGCTGTGGGAGACTGTCGCCGGTAGCGTCGACGTAGCTGACGACGACACTGTCGCCGCTCATGGCCCGTGCCTCGCGCACGTCCGCCTGCGATTCACGAATCATCGCGATGGCCATCGCCTCGACCGTCAGCATCACCGCGGCGGCCTTGTTGCGACCGAGCCTTGCTTGTGCAAAGCCCGGAATGATCGCGGAGTAGAGAAAGGCTCGCCGTGGACTGAGCGGCGGCTTGAGCGAATCCGGAACCGCCGGAGTAGCACTGCGTCGCCGGGTGCTGTCCGGTCGCGCACGTGCCGAGTCGGCGCGGCGACGAGCCGAGTCGGCTCGAGCGCGAGTGGTATCCGGCCGTTGCGCTGCAGCAGCGCTGGCGAGCACCAACAAACTGGTAATGCCAAATACGACCGCTCGCGCGTGACCAGGGAACTGGCGGGAGTGTATGGGAATCGAACCCACCCGACCCGACACAGTCAGGTCACACTGGTTTTGAAGACCAGGGAAGCCACCAGACTTCATCCACCCCCTCATGGTTCAGACGAGAACGATTCCAAGCTTCGAGGGCGCAACGACGTCACCAATCTCGACCGCTGTTGGGACACGCGAAAGATACTCGGCCACTCGCTGGGGCGAGACCGCGACGAGTAGACCACCCGACGTCTGAGGATCGATGAGGAGCGCCCGATCAACGTCCGCCGTGCTTCCCCAGTCGACGAGATCGCGCAAGTACTCCTCGTTACGCTCCGCACCGCCCGTGCGAATCCCCGAAAGCCACGCTTCGCGCGCACCGGCAAGCGCGGGTATTTGGGAGACTTCGAGTCGAATTGTTTTCCTACTTGCCTTGGCAATGTGATTCGCATGGCCGATCAGACCGAAGCCAGTGACGTCGGTCGCGCAGATTGCGCCGACGGCGAGCGCTGCCCGGCTTGCGTCGCGATTCAACTCGACCATCGACGCGATGAGCAGGTCGTGCTCCTTCGCGGGCAGGCGACCGTTCTTCGCGGCGGTCGCGAGGATACCGGTACCAATCGCTTTGGTGAGAAGGAGCCTGTCTCCGATCGTCGCGCTGGCATTGGTGAGCAGTCGCTTCGGGTCGGCACGACCAGTGACGGACAATCCGTATTTGAGTTCTTCGTCGATGATCGTGTGGCCGCCGACGACAACCGCGCCGGCTTCGTGCACCTTGTCTTGCCCGCCGCGCAGGATGTCGGTTAGAACCGTCGTCGGCAGCTTACCCGAGGGAAAGCCGACGATGTTGAGCGCCGTGAGCGGCTCCCCACCCATCGCATAGACGTCGGAGAGCGCGTTGGCCGCGGCGACTTGTCCGAATGTGTACGGATCGTCCACGATCGGCGCGAAGAAGTCGACAGTCTGAACAAGCGCGAGATCATCGGACAACACAAAAACCCCCGCATCGTCGAAGGTCTCGCGACCGACGACGAGACGCGGGTCGGGCCGGTGTGGGAGCGCGGCGAGCGCTCGCGACAGGTCACCCGGACCCAACTTGGCGGCTCAGCCGGCGCAGCGCGCGAAAGCCGTTAGGCGAAACAGCTCATCACGCGTCGGATTCGAACTCACGTTAGGGTTGTTGCTGGATTGGTTGACGTTAGGCGGCCACATCGCCGCCAACACGCGCTACTCGTTAGGAGCGGCGCGGCATCGCGGCGACGGCGTCAATCTCGACGAGCACGCCGCGCGGGAGCGCGGAGACCTGCACTGTCGAGCGTGCCGGTCGGGCCGTGCCGAGGGCTCGCGCGTAGACCTCGTTGACGCGCGGGAAGTCGTTCATGTCGTGAAGATAGACGGTGGTCTTGACCACATCGGTCCACGACGCGCTCGCGGCATCGAGAATGGCCTTCAGATTAGCGAGCACACGCTCGGCCTGAGCAACGACGTCGCCGGCGACAATCTGTCCAGACGATGGATCGAGCGCGATCTGACCGGCGGTGAACAGAAATCCATTGGCAACGATTGCCTGCGAATAGGGCCCGATGGCGGCGGGGGCGTTGTTCGTCTGTACAGGCGTTAGGCTCACGAGTATTTCTCCTTCCGGAAACAAGGGTGCACGGAGGCTTCGCGCTGATGATAGTCCGATCCGGAAGCTTCCTGAAGTGCGTGGAGACGCCTAAGTGGCCTGCGGGGCGTCGAGCGCGAACAGCCGCCGCGCGTTTTCAGCGACGTGTGCGCCGAGTACGTCAGGCGTTACGCTACGGGCGGCGGCGAGTCGCGCGACGGTCAGGCCTACCCAGGCCGGCTCATTCCGCTTGCCGCGGTGTGGCACGGGCGCGAGATATGGCGAATCGGATTCGGCGAGGAGCCGATCATCCGGGATCATTCGGAGGAGCTCGTCGTCCGTCCAGTTCTTGAAGGTGACGATGCCGCTGAACGAGACGTACCAGCCGGCATCCACCGCGTCCGTCGCGAGGGAGCGAGATCCCGTGTAGCAATGCAAGACGCCAACGGCCCCGCGTCGTGCGGCAGAGAGTACGAGCGCGCGCGTGTCATCTTCGGCATCGCGCGTGTGTACGACAACTGGAAGGCGAAGACGCTGCGCCATATCGAGTTGCGCGCCGAACGCCTCGCATTGCGCCTCGCGCGGAGAGTTGTCGTAATGGTAGTCGAGTCCGCACTCACCGATGGCGCGCGCACCGGAGCGAAGGAGCGCCTCGAGGGGCTGGAGGTCGCGCTCGGGAGCGAACGACGCGGCATCGTGTGGATGAATGCCGGCTGTCCAGTGGACAAAGCCAGGATGCACATTGGCGATCATTTGCGCGCGGGCGGCCGCGTCGAGCGATTCACCAATGCAAACGATCGCCTCAGCGCCGACGGCGCGCGCACGCGCGATGACGTCCTCGCGATCCGCGTCGAAGGCGGGATCGGCGAGGTGAGCATGGCTGTCGATGAACAGAGGCATCAAAAAGAAAGAACCGCCGTCGCGGCGGCGGTTCTCCCGTGCAACGTGCTCGTTCGATTACCACTCACGTTCAGCGGCCGGCGACAGCGCTCTCCGTTCGCGACCGCCGACGGTCCTCGGCGACGGCGCGCGCGGCGCCCTTTCCTTCGACGCCACTCGGACGAGGCCACTTGCGCTCGATCCAGAGCAGCAGAGCGCCAGCGACGTAGACAGAGCTGAACGTTCCGGTGAAGATACCGAACGCCATGATCCAAGCGAATGGTCGAATCACTTCACCAGCGAAGAAGAGCAGCGCGAGCGTCGCCGCGAGTGCGGTGGCGTGCGTCAACACTGATCGCGGCAGCGTTTCATTGATCGAGCGATTGAGCACATCCCGCAGCGACTCCTTGCGCTGTTTTCGCAGGTTCTCACGGACTCGGTCGAAGATGATAATCGTGTCGTTCAACGAATAACCGATGACGGTGAGAATCCCGGCGACGACGGTGAGCGATATCTCGAGCCGCAGCATCGCCATGAACGCGAAGGTCGTGAGGACGTCGTGGGCCGTCGCGACGACGGCCGCGAGACCGAAACGCCATTCGAACCGAATCGCGAGGTAGATGAGCGTCACGAGGAACGAGAGCAACACGGCGATCTCGGCGTTACGACTCAGCTCGTCGCCGACGCGCGGACCAACGAACTCGCTGCGGACGAACCGCACGTCATTGCCGTAGTGCGTCTGGAGCGCTGTCTTGATGATGGTCGCCGTGGTGTCGCTGGCGGCGCCGGAAGCAACGTTCACGGCACCGTGCGGCTGTGCGCGAACAGTGTAGTCGGTATCGGAACCGAATTTCGTAATCTCTGAATTCGGGAATCCGGCCTGGTCGATGACCGCGCGGATCTCATCGGCATGCGGTGGCTGATGAAACTGCAGCTGCACGAGCGTACCGCCCGTGAACTCGATGCTGCGGTTCAGGCCATGAATCGCGAGGAATCCGAGACCGACGATAATCCAGGCGACCGTGAGAATCGCCGCCTGCTTCCAGTACTTGATGAAGTCGTACTTCGTGTCGTGAAGAATGCGTAGCATGGGCAGCCCCTAGATGCTGAGCGTCTGGGCGCCGCGCGAGCGGTTCAGCCAGATGATGTAAAAAGTGCGCACGACGAAGATCGCCGTGAAGAGAGATGCGGCAATGCCGGCGATCAGTGTGACGGCGAAGCCTTTGACGGGACCCGTGCCGTACTGGTAGAGCACCGCAGCGGTAAGAATCGTCGAGACGTTCGAGTCGACGATCGCCGGCCGCGCGTGACGGAAGCCTTCGTCGATCGCCGTGCGTACGGTCTTTCCGCGGTCGAGCTCCTCACGGATGCGCTCAAAAATGAGCACGTTCGCATCGACGGCGATACCGATGGAGAGCACGAAGCCGGCAAGACCGGGCAGCGTGAGCACCGCGTCGAAGCCGGCGAGAATCGCGAGCGTGTAGAGCACGTACAGCGCGAGCGCCGCGACGGCGAGAGCGCCAGAGAAGCGATAGTAGAACAACATGATGAAGACGACGAGGGCGATCGCGATCGCTCCGGCGCGGAAGCCCTTGTTGATCGAGTCCTGGCCGAGGCTGGGGCCGATGTTTCGAGTTTCGGCAACACGCAGCGGCACGGGCAGCGCACCGGCACGGAGGACGAGAGCGAGGTCCTGCGCGTCGCGAATGTCACGGCCCTGCCCCATCGTGATCTGGCCGCTCGTCCCGATCGCGCTCTGAATGACCGGTGGGCGGCCCATCACGCGATGATCGAGGACGATGGCCATGTAGTCGTGAACGTGACGACCGGTTTCCAGCTTGAAGCGGTGGCCGCCGATGTTGTCGAGCGTGAACTGGACGATCGTTCCTTCGAGCGGCGAGGTATTCGGCCGCGCGTCAGTGAGCGATTCGCCGGTGACGATCGGCTTGGCGTCGACGACGTAGAAGAGCTTGTACGTCTTGCCCTGCAACGAAGTCGAGTCGTTGCTCGGGAGCATCTCTTTGCCTGGCGGCATTGCCGCTTTGATCTCGGGCATTGCGAGATAACTCTCAACTTTCGATGCACTACTCGATTCGACGAGATACTCGCCAGGCATGCCGCTCGGGCTTTGCTGAACGAGGCTCGAGAATGGGCCGCCCGTTGGCAGCGCGGCGACGGACGTATCGCTCTTCGTGCTGTCCTTCTTGCCGGCTGCGGTCTTGGTCGTGTCCGTCGACGTGAGAAGGCCTTGCAATCCCTTCGAGGCGGCGGGCTGCTGGCTGGGCGCAGGCGCGGCGCCCCTTGATGACGTCGCCGCGAGTCCCTTGTCCTTGATGATCTGATCCAAGCGCGGAAGAACACGCTCGAGAGCTTGAGTCTTGTCCGTAATCCGGAACTCGAGAAATGCCTGGCTCTTCACAATCTCACGGGCACGCTCGGGATCCTGAATGCCGGGAATCTGCACGACGATCCGATCGTTGCCCTGCTTCTGCACGACGGCCTCGGAAACGCCGATGCCCTCGATTCGGTTGCGCACCGTTTTGAGCGCGCGATCGATCGCATCAGGAATCTTGTCAGCGGGAATAGCCTGCAGCGAGTCATTCACCTCGAGCGCCAGGTAGGTGCCTCCCTGCAGGTCCAAGCCTTTCCGCAGGGGGACCCGCCGCTGAACGACGTCGTGAGGAACGCCGTCAGCTCCGAATTGGCGGACGGTGACGTCGCGAGGAAAAAGCGCCCAGATCGCGACGACACACAGCGCGACGATGAGCCCGATGCGGTACTTCAGATTGGACATGGCACTGCCGGTAGGAAGGAAAGGATTTCGCGCAGCTTCTAAGGGTATCTCACGCCTCGACTTGAGTCAACGCGGCACGCGCCGCGCGCTCATCCGAACGGAGTTGCGCCACGAGCGTATCCGGTGAATCGAATCGCTTCGTATCGCGTAGCCGTTGGACGAATTCCACTCGCACACACGAGTCGTACCAATCGCCGCTCGCATCGAAGAGATGCACCTCGAGGGAGAGCGCTAAATCGTCGAACGTAGGGCGCGGGCCGAGATTCATCATCCCGCCGAACGATCCACGCTCGGACTGAGCCAGGACGGCGTATACACCCATTGGCGGAAGAAGTTTTCGCGCTGACTCTATTCTGACATTCAGCGTCGGGAACCCAAGCAGCCGCCCACGCTCACTGCCATGATCGACACGTCCGCTAAAGGAATAGCGCCGGCCGAGCATGCGTTGGGCACCCGCGAGATCGCCATAGGAGACCGCGCGGCGAATCGCACTCGACGAGATCGCCAATCCTCCAACAGACACGGCGTCGACAACACCGACGGCGAAGTCGTGACGTTTGCCGAGCTCTCGAAGCATCTTGACGTCTCCTTCGCGCCGACGGCCAAAGCCGTGATCGTACCCGATGATGAGCTCGCGTAGGCCGAAACGCTCGAGAAGAACGCGCTCCACAAACTCGGCCGCATCGAGCGCCGCGAGCGCCGGAGTGAACGGCACGACGGCGGCATACTCCACTCCGCTCTCGGCGATCGCCTCGAGTTTCTCCTGCGTGGTGGAGAGAAGCGGCGGAGCCGCCGCAGGATTCACGACCTCGAGCGGATGCGGATCGAAGGTAACGAGCAAGCTCGGGAGAGAGCGCGCGGACGCGCGCGCCGCGACACGAGCGAGCAGATCGCGATGGCCGACGTGAACACCGTCGAACGTGCCAACAGTGATCACGGCGCCTAGCGAGAGCCGGGGCAGCGCGGGAGCCGTCTCTTCCGCGTTAGGCATCCCGCATCACGACACGGGGCCGCAAAAGATCCCCCTCGCGCTGCGCGAGCGCGACCAAACCGCCCTCGGCGTCGACGAGCGCGACGAGGCTGGCATCGCCCTCGGCATCGACCGCGTTTCCATGCTGCACGCGGCGAAGCTCGCCGTCGTCGAGAAGCCTTGTGGACAGATGAGAGATTGCTGAACGCAGCGACATCAACGTCGGCGGCTCAGGATCACGCAAATCCGCCAGTG
>JANWKK010000014.1 GCA_025451425.1 Gemmatimonadaceae bacterium | reverse complement strand
GGGTTCGTCGTGTTGACGCCGATACCGCAGGTACCACCCGAGATCTGGCTGTGCGTTACGGTCGCCGACCAGTAACCAGCACCCGGGGTGACCGCGGGCACGCCGACGCCAGACGAGTTCTTGAAGCCGTTGCGCGCAACGAGAACCGTCGCGGTCGTGTAGTACGTCGAGTCGGAGAAGAACGCCTCCTCAGCGGTGACGAGGTTGCGCAGGTCCGACTTCATGGCCGTCACGTACGCCTTCGTCTTGGTGTTGGCGAACTTCGGAATCGCGATCGCGGCCAAGATGCCGATGATGACGACCACGATCAGCAGCTCGATGAGCGTAAAGCCCTTTCGATTGCGGAGCATGTCTCTTCTCTCCGGGGGAAAGTGAACTGATGGGAGCCGGTGGCTCCGCCGAAAAAATTCGGCGTTAAGCAAGGCAACGGGCGGGCCATGTACTACCAATCTGCTTCGCGGCTGCTAACATCACGCCATGACGTGTGTTAGGCATAACGGTTCAACGGTGGGTGATTGCCGCCACACGAGCAAATTGCGAAGTCTCTAGCGTTTTGCCATCACCAAAGGGGGACATCGCGCTCCGTGGTTTCGGGCTCTTTGCCCTGCCGTTGGGCATCCTTGTCGGAGCGTTAGGCGCCGTGCGCATGACACTGTCGCTGAATTGCACGATGCGGCGCAGTTCTCGTAGCGACGCTCCGCCATACTGCATGGCGAGCAACGCCTGTTCCCGCGCCTCGGCGGGGCGATTTGCTCCGGCCAGACAGATGGCGAGATCCTGCCGTCCCTCTCCCTGGCGGAAGTGGGGCGCGATGCTGAAGGCCCACTGATACAGCGGAATCGCCGCTGCGTACATTCCGTTCGCTTGGTACTGCATCGCGAGGTTGTACGCCATGAACGGGTCGTAGGGGAAGAGGGCGAGCGCGCGGCGATAGTGATGTTCGCCCTCTCGCTTGCGGTCCGTCGCGAACATCCACGCCCCGAGCATGTAGTGTGCGCGGTAGCTCTGAGGCGAATCGATGATGGATTGCGTGAACAATCGCTCATTGTCGTGCCAAACCGTGGTGCGGGTCACACTGCGCCATGAACCGGCTGCCAGTATGCCGACGAGCGCCGCGATCGTGGCAACCCGATAGTTGCGCGCGACACCGTTCGATTGCACTTGTGCAAGGAGATCGACAAGCCAGGAGATCAGCGCTCCGATAGCGAGTAAGGCACCAAAGCTCGGAAGAAACAGCGTTCGCTCGGAGAGGATGATGCCCGCCGGAACGACGAAGTTGCTCGTGGGCAAGAGCGTTAAGCAGAGCCACGCAATGCCGAAGGCGGCGACCCGGGCCGCACCACGCTGCTTCCAGAGCGCGATGCCGAGTCCCAGAATGCCGAAGAGCAACAGTAGGCCTGGGAGCTGGACGAGGCTCGGCCCTTGCGCGATTTCCACGTAGGGCGGCGAGTACTCGGTCCTGAGATGCGCTGGCCACAAGAGGAGGCGCAACCAATCGGGAACGACGCCAAACATCGTCAGCACGCGGTTCGCGTAGCTCAGGTCGAGCGCCTGAAAGACGATGAACGGCTGGAATCCGGAGATGTCCCCGTGCTTCACGGCGGCCCTCGCCGCGAGATACGATACCGCAACCAGTATCTGCCAGAGCACCAGCGGCCGCGCTAATACGAGTCGAGTGCGCAGTGGACGGGCGTCGCGCGCTACGATTGCTTCGACCGCCACCAACAGTGCCGGCAAAACAATCGCGTGCTCCTTGAAGAAGAGTGCCGCTGCGTAACACGCGCAGATCGCGATGCCGTCTCCAAGGGAAACAGCGGCGCCCGTTAGGCGACGCCGGAGATAGATGCCGACCGCGATCAGCAGCAACAGTGCGACCCAGAGCTCGGATTGGCCGACGATGTTCGCGACTGCTTCGACGTGCACCGGGTGCACCGCGAACAACGCCGCGACGATCCATGCTGCGGTTATCGGCAGCAACATGCCGGCGATCCAGAAGATCGCAACGGTGATCGCGCCGTAGAGCGCGATGTTGACTGCATGGAAAATCCACGCCGATCCGCCTGCCATGACCCATTCCGCGGCGAAGGCAAGCATCGTCATTGGACGGTAGCCATCGCTGCCGTAGACCTTTGGCCAATACGGACGCGCGAATATCTGCCACCACCTGTGCAGCGTGTGGATCGCGCCGTTCTGCTGGATCACGTATACGTCATCGTACGTGAAGCCGTTCCGGATGCCGATGCCTGACGAGAGAACCACTAGCATCAGGAGCGCCGCGGCGAGCAGCCACCATCGGGTCCGGGCCGATGCTTTCGCGAGAGCATCCATGAGACGCCTCATCGCGCGAAGTGGAATCGGGTGATGTGCCAGAACGCCGCAATGCCGTCTCGCCAGTTGATCTTCTTCCCCTCGGCGTAGGTTCGGCCGCTGTAGCTGATCTGCACCTCGAAGATTCGGGCCTTGGCTTGCGCGAGCCGCGCCGTCACCTCCGGCTCGAAGCCGAAGCGATCGGTGGTCAGCTTCGGCAAAACCACGTCGCGCGCCATATCACCGCGCATGGCTTTGTAGCACGTCTCCATGTCGGTGAGGTTGAGGTTCGTCAGCATGTTTGAATACATCGTCAGCAGCTTGTTGCCGACCGAGTGCCAGAAGTAGAGCACGCGGTGCGGTCCGCCGAGAAAGCGCGAGCCGAAGCAGGCGTCGGCGCGGCCGTCGACGATCGGCTCGAGAAGCTGCCGCCAGTCCGCGGGGTCGTATTCGAGGTCAGCGTCCTGGACGAGGACGACGTCGCCCGTGCTCATCGACAGCGCTTGTCGAATCGCGGCGCCCTTGCCGCGATTGACGGGCTGCAGATGAAGCCGATCAATGCGGCCTTCATTCATCAGCTCCTGCAGTAGCTGACGCGTGCCATCGGTCGAGCAGTCGTCGACGACGATGACCTCTTTCTGAAAGGGGGCCGAGTGAATCTCGTCGAGAATCAGCTCGATGGTGTTGCGTTCGTTGTAAACCGGAACGAGCACAGACAGACGCAACGTGGCGCGATCGAGCGGCGTGCGATGTCGCCGGCGTTCGCGCGTGAGCGCGCTTTCCGCGTCTCGCCCCCCCGTCGAACCAGACGTGCCGGGTGCAATCTCAATCATCGTGATCTGGGAATGAGGACCAGCCCACCACTTGGAAAGGTGTCGACAACAACGAAAGTCGGAGGATTACCGAGTACCAGCTCACGAGCGGCGTCTCGCATCGCGCCGGAGGACACGACGACCGCCTTTGGGCGATAGCGCGCGACGACAGAGCGAATTACCGTCGCATTCTCGGCCGGCGTACGCGCACCGAAGTACTCGTCGACCGTGAACGTACCAACCGGTACAGTGTAGCGGCCCGTGTAGAGATACACCGCGCTCTCCGCTTCGGTGGCGAGAACGGCATCGCGCGGCGTACGCGTCGCGACCCAGACGAGCAGCGGATGAACGTTCCGTGAGATCAGGCGCGGAACGCTCGACCACCACTGATGCCGATAGCCACGCACGTTGTACACGCCGTAACCGCAAGCGATCAAACCGCTCGCGGCCAATGCGGCAATCCGTGCCGCGTGCCAGTGCCTCGACGACGGGCGCCAGCGCAGCGTCTCGCGGGCGCCAAGAATTGGCAGCACGATCACCAGCGGCCACACGCACCAGAGGAAGCGCTGCGGATTGAAGGGCCAGACAATTACGATAGCGCAGTACAGCAGTAGGAACACTGCCGACACGCGAGCGCGCTGCCAAAGTACGCGCGCCCCCAGCGCGGCCAGCGCGGCGAGCGCGAGCAGAGCAACGTAGCGCACAGGCATCGGCATGCCGGGAGCGGCGAAGACCTCGAACATCGTCGAGATGTCTCGGCTCGTTTGCGGCACCGTGCGCGCAATCAGTGCGAATCCCTCCGCCTTCAATCCAGACGAGAACCATGCGCTGTACGACTCATAATTCCCGCGCATCGTCATGGGCACGACACCAGCGTGTGTCGCGACCCAGATCTGCCATGGTAGAAGAAGCACGATCACGATGGACATGAATAGCGCCGCCATGCGAAAACGGCGGCGCGAAGCAAGCACCAGCGCGACAGCGCCAATCAAAGCGATGCCGTGCGTACGAACGAGTGTCGCGACACCGATGAGCAATGCCAGCGCGACGATATCGCGGATTCGATTCGAGACATCGTCGGCGACTCGCTCCGCCAGCAGGAGCGTTGGCATGAGCAGCGCGAGGAACAGTGGCTCTGACATCACGAGCGCGCTCAGCGTCAGCGTTGGAATGCCTAACGTCGCAACGATCGCGAACGCTGCCGCGCCAACATCTGACATCTCGAATCGCGATCGCGCGAGCCAGAAGCAGCCGCTCGCCGCCAGACCCATGAAGAGCGCGTTCGCGAGCTTGAACACGATGACGTTTGCGGGAAACGCCGGAAACAACCACCAGAGAAGCGCCAGTACCGCCGGATAGCCCGGCGGAAAGTGAGTTGCTGGCGGTGCTCCCGGCACATGCAGCCAGCGATAGCCCTGCCCTGTCGCGAGCGCTTTCCCGAGGATGACGTACATGCCGTCGTCGTGGGCGGCACCGACAGGAAGTCCATCGACGATCATCGCGCCAACACCAAATACAACGGCGCCGACGAGCACGGACACCAGCCACGCCGGGACAGCTCGCGCTGCTGTGAGCTTGGCGGTCGAAGGGATCGTCGCGACGGCGCCCGTCATCGATCTCTCCGCGTGTCGTTCACCGGGTAAGGCCTCATTCGAGTCATCATCGGCGCGGAGGCTCGCTACCAGGTGATCCCGCTCGGATGACCGAGAAGACCGCGACTCCCGGCACGGCGTCGAGTTCGCGAAGAGCAATCGTACCCGGAGAGGCCGGATGCTCGAGCGAGCGCGCCGCCGCGATGGTCGAGGGCACCACGGTCACGACATACCGCACTGGAAATTGCCTAACGAGCTCGCCGAGCGCGGCGACGTCGGCGGCCGGGTCACGAGGCGTCACGTATTCGGCGGCGGTAAACGCGACGGGAGGCAGCGAGGGCCGTGTGGTGAATAGGTAGACGAGCGGCTCGGCGTCAGCGATCACCGTTTCGTGTGGGTTCGTGTTCTGGCTGATCCAGCGCATGGCTGGTGCGATGCTCCGCGTCGCGTCGCGAATCGGCGACGCCCAGGCACGATCTCGGTACGCAACGACTTCGGCGCGCGCGAGGCCGAGGCCGAGGAGCCCCAGCACGGCGAAGAGGCCAAGCCTAACGAGCTGCATCGGGCGCTGGGCCGGACGCCACCGCACGATTGTGGCGGCGCCTTCGACGGCGAGCAGGAGCACGAATGGCCAGATGCCCCAGATGAAGCGCCACGGCGTGTAGGGCCAGATCAGTGTGACGACGCCATACGCGAGAAGGAAGGCAACGGTGATGGGCGTACGACGCCGTAACCGAATGATTCCGAGAACGAGGAGCGTGAGCGCGAACGTCAACGGAATCAGTCGCAGCATGCC
>JANWKK010000013.1 GCA_025451425.1 Gemmatimonadaceae bacterium | reverse complement strand
GCCGGCGCGCCCGGCGCGCCGGTGGCCTCGAGGTTCTCCATCGCGCGTGCGACGCGCTCCAGGTGCGCGGGCGCGACGCCGATCGTAGCTGCCAATGGCGCCAACCCGAGCACTTTCAGCGCATCACGACGATTCATCTCCGACATGATCCCTCGTTACGTTCAGATTTCTTCGTTTTGAAACCGCAGAGGACGCAGAGCGCGCAGAGAACCAGTGCAACACTAGACACAATTTGTTGGTCTTCTCTGCGTCCTCTGCGTGTTCTGCGGTGAAGCA
This sequence comes from Gemmatimonadaceae bacterium, assembly GCA_025451425.1. The sequence goes on along the minus strand of JANWKK010000013.1, from coordinate 11,113 downwards.
CCATTATAGAGCGCCTTCCTTCCTCTGACTCGCGATGAAATCCGCCGTTCGCCACGACAGCGCGAGAATCGTCCACGTCGGGTTCTTGTCCGCCTGCGACACGAACGGCGACCCATCCGCGAGGAAGAGGTTCTTGCACTCGTGCGCCTGACAGTTCGCGTTCACGACCGAGGTCTTCGGATCGCTTCCCATGCGCGCGCCGCCCAGTTCGTGGATGATCTGACCGCCCGTCGAAATGTTGTACCCCTGCTCCTTCGTCGGCCTCGGCGAGAAAATCTCTCCACCCATCTCGGTCAGCAGCCCTCGGAAAGTCTCGTGCATGTGCTTCACCTGATTGAACTCGTGGTCCGTCCAACCCCAATGAAAGCGCGCGACGGGAATCCCCCATTTATCCACCACATTCGGGTCGATCTCGAGATATGAATCGTCGTTCGGGATCATCTCACCGCGGCCGGAAAAGCCGATCGTCGCACCGTAATACTTTCGGTAGTCCTGCTTCAGCTGCTTTCCATACCCGCCGCCGCCCGGGTACCGCTCGATCCCGCCCATGAAGCCGGCACTCGGCTGATACAGTCCGCCCCATACTTCGATATGGTAGCCGCGCGGGAAATCGAGTTTCGTGTTGTCTAACCACCAGGGCATGTAGAGGTGCATCCCGCCGACGCCGTCCTCGTTGTGCGTGACGTGATCCGCCATCGCCGGGATGAAGCCGGCGAGATCGGTGCCCGTCGTGTCGGTGAGATACTTACCCACCGTACCGCTGCCGTTGGCGAGGCCCTGCGGGAAGAGCGACGACTTCGAGTTCAACAGGAGACGCGCCGTCTCGCACGCACTTGCGGACAGGACGACGATGCGTGCCTCGACGTGCTTATCTTCGCCGGTGTGCTTGTCGATATACGAGACGCCCGTCGCGAGTCCGTCCTTGCCGACGGTCACCTCACGGACCATCGAGTTCGGGAGCAGCGTCAGGCGCTTCGTCGCCAACGCGGGCGCGATCAGGACGTCGGGACTCGAGAAATTCGCCTTCACACCGCAGCCGCGGTTGCATTGGCCGCAGTAGTGACACGAGGCTCGCCCGTTCAGTGGTTGCGTGAGAATCGACAGGCGCGCCGGTATACACGTCACATTCAACTTGTCGGCAGCTTTCTTGACCAGCAGCTCGTAACAGCGCGGTTTCGGCGGGGGCTGGAAGATCCCGTTCGGCTCGTTAGGTAAGCTTTCGTGACTTCCGAACAAGCCGACGAGCCGGTCGACGCGATCGTAGTACGGTGCGACGTCGTCGTAGGCGATCGGCCAGTCGTCGCCGAGGCCGTCTCGCGTCTTCCCCTGGAAATCGCGCGGGCCGAATCGCAGCGAGATGCGTCCCCAGTGATTCGTGCGTCCGCCGAGCATGCGGGCGCGCCACCACATGAACTTGGAGCCCGGAGCGACGGTGTACGGCTCGCCATCGATCTCCCACCCGCCGTCGCAGCCGTCGAACTCACCAAAGGGCCGCGTCTTCGTCGACGCGCCGCGCCGCGGCGAGGCATACGACGGCATGAGCATCTTCGAATCGCGCGACGCGAACCACGACGGTCCAGCCTCGAGCAGCACGACGTTGGCGCCCGCCTTCGTGAGCGCGTACGCCGCCATGCCGCCGCCGGCGCCGGACCCCACTATACAGACATCGTACACTGCAGGATCTCCTTGAGGGTGGCTGGTGGCTGGCGGTTGGTCTTTGGTGTCAACACCAAGCACGAACCACCAGCCACCAAGCACCAGCCACTGATAGTAGTTCATTGTCGCCAAAGATTCGTAGCTCGTCTTGATCGACGCGAACGGGTCTGCCGGCTGATCGTGCTCGACGAACGCGTGCTTGATGTGCGAGCCGTGCGCTGCGTCGTACGCGAAGATCTTCGGGAAGTCGATCGAACCCTGGCCCACCGCGGTCATCGGGTGCTCCGGGTCGGCCTTCGCGTCCTTGACGTGCACCATCGAGACGCGGCCTGGATACTTCTTCATGTACGCGAGCGGGTCGGCTCCGCCGTGCACCATCCAGTACAGATCCATCTCGAACGTCACGAGCGCGGGATCCGTGTTCTCGTACAAGACGTCGAGTGGCAGCGGCCCCTCGCCCGTCGACGCGAGCTCGTAGTCGTGGTTGTGATACGCGAACTGAAGACCCGCCTTCTTCGCGACCGCGCCTGCCTTATTGAAATCGTCGGCGACGCGCTTGTAGGCATCGGGACCCTTCCGCCTTTCCTCCGGCGTCCACGCGATCGTCACGTACTGATGACCGACCGTCTTCGCTTCATCGACCGTCTTCTGCCAGGCCGCGGCGTCCGCGGGATACGGCACATGCGATGAGGGCGCCGAGAGCTGGTACTTCACCAGCATCCCGCGGATCTCGTTAGGCGAGTGGTTGAAATAGCCGGCGAACTCGACTTCCTTGTAGCCGATCTGCGCCACGCGCTCGAGCGTTCCCGGTACGTCCTTCTCCATCGCCCCGCGAACCGTGTAGAGTTGCAGACCGACTTTCTTCAGCTTGCGGCTACCGAGCTCGAGCGAGAATGCCTCTCCTCGCCCAATCTGCGGCCGCGCCGCCAGAGTCAATGCCGCGGCACCAAGTGTCGCGAGGAATGTGCGTCGATCCGTGGAATCGGACATCGCAATCGCTCCCGTGAGGGTACAAGGTCGCGAAAGTATGGACTTGTGAGGCGGGGATGGGAAGGTGCCCGCTGGTGGTTGGTCGTTGGTCGCTGGTCCACGGTGACAGAAAGGCCGGTGAGCAATCGCCGGCCATCCGAAACAACTAACAACCACCAACAACCAACCACCAAACACCACCAACTAGTGCGGCGTGATCGCTTCCGGCTCTCGCCGTGGGATCGCGATCGCCGTCACGGTCGGCGCGGCGACGGCGACAGTCGGCGCGCTCAGCGGCCCGTTTGCCGGCCGCTCGACGAGCATCTTCGCCGCGAACCGCTGCGCCTCGGAGATGCGCTCGATCTCGAGGGCAATCGCATCGATCGCGCGTGAGAGCTCATCGTAGCGGACTTCGGTCACCAGCGACGGAATCTCGATTCGATCGCGGAAAGCACGCCGCACGGCTCGCTTCGCTCCGAAGTGCGCGCCGAGCCAAGCACTGACGCTGCCGACGAACAGCGCGGCGCCGCTCGCGTAGGCGAGCAGCATCACGTCGCGCTCGCGGAGCACGCCATGAAATATCGAGTGAGAGATCCACGACCACATCGGACGATCCTCGAGTCCTGTGTCCCAGCAAGTGCGTCGGCGCCCGCTCACTACGCGGGCCACTCACGATCTGGATTCAATCACCGCGGCGCCATTGTCCGTTGGAGCAACGGCCGCGGATCGATTGGCTCTCCCGTCCACCAGAGCTTCACGTCCTTTGGATGTGCGATCGCGAAGTGCAGGTGGGGGGTGTTCGCGGGAGCGTCCCCCGTCGTCCCCACGTAGCCGATTACTTCACCCTGCCGCAAGGGGAGTCCATCGCGCATCCCGTCCGCGTAGTGATCGAGGTGCCCATACATCAGAACGAATTGGTTGCTCGCGTCGGCGGCGTAAACCATGAGTCCGCCATCGACGCTATTGTGCAGCTTGAGGATTCGGCCGTCCGACGCCGAGTAAACCGGAGTCCCTCGTGGCGCGAGAATGTCGAGCGCCTCGTGCTTCCGCGTTCCACCACCACGCAACTCATTGAAGGTGTCCCTGAGCTCCGACGGCTGGACGCCCGGTACAGGGATGATGAGCTCGGCGCTCAAGGTCGCGAGGTCCGACGACGTCCGCGGCAGCGCGACAGAATCCGCAATCTCGCCGGGGGAGAGCGTCGTCTGCGGCGTCACGGAAACCGACTCCGGCGCGGGGCGAGTGGCGCTCAACACGATCGTGGTGTCGCTCCGGGGGGTGTTACGCGCAGAGTCAGACGCGTGCTCGACCACCACCTTGCAGCCTAACGATGCAACGCTTGAGAACACAATTAGGAAACTCAGACCGCTTCGCATCATACATCCCGCCGCCTGTTCGAGCCAATGTGGAACAGGGCAGGAATCACGCCGAACTCAGCGTTCGAGGCCCGTGGCGTGCTCGCGGCGTTCGGTGGCGCGGCCCATCGGCGACTCGCCGGCTTGCACCGCGGCGGCGGGATGGTGACGGCGCGACGCGCGTATCCCCATCGCGAGCATGATCAGCCCAACGACGAACATGACGATCCCCCACCAGAGATTGATGTTGATGTTGAGGGACGTCTGGTACATCGCGTTGCCATTCGTCGCGATGCCATAGCCACCGATGACGATGCCGAGCGCGGTGAAGAGCCCACCGATGGGAAGTCGAAGATCGAGGGAAGCTGCGCCGGACATGTGAAGAGGGGTTAGGGGCGACCTGTCATCCTGAGGAGCGGAGCGACGAAGGATCTAGTGTCCGTTGTTGGTGACCGAGTTCTAACAAGGGCAAGTAGATCCTTCGCTTCGCTCAGGATGACAGGTTAGAAGAATACAAAGTTCAATAACAGCGTCATCACCAACACGATCCCGCCCAACGTCATCGGCCGCTGCCAGAAGTGCCGTTCGGTGTCTCGCGGACGTGGTGTAAGTGCATAGACCAGACCATGAAGCTCGTTGTCCGGCCGTGGTTGTGTTGCGAGACTGACGACGATCGTCACGACCGTACACGTCGCCCACGCCGTGATCGCGGTCCAGAATGTCTGCGACATCTCACTCGGATACGTGTGGATCACGCCGAGATAGCCGCCCTTGATGCCTGCCGTCGCGCCGGCGGGAAGCGTCAATCCATGATGGATCGCGGCGCCTAACGTTCCACACAGCAATCCGGTGAACGCGCCATGTCCCGTGCTGCGTCGCCAGAACATGCCAAGGAAGAACGTGGCAAACAGCGGCGCATTCACGAATGCGAACACGAGCTGCAAAAGATCCATGATGTTATTAAAAGCGCTCGCGACGTACGCCGCTGCGATGGCGAGCACGATTCCCGCCACTGTCGCCGCGCGACCCATCCAGAGATAGTGCGCGTCGGTCGCGCCCTTCCGGATGTGCGCCTGGTAGATGTCGTACGTCCACACGGTGTTGAACGCCGTGACATTGCCCGCCATCCCCGACATGAACGACGCGAGCAGCGCCGTTAGGCCGAGACCGAGCATCCCGGTTGGAAAGAGACGCATGAGCAACATCGGAGTGGCGAGATCATAGTCGAGGATCGCATGCCCGGCCCCGTCGAGCAGCGGCGTGCCCGCGGCAGTTAGCTTCGCGGGTATCAACCCCTGACCGATTCCGTGCGAACCGCTCAGCACAAGCGCGATCATGCCCGGCAGAATGACGAGAAATGGGAAGAACATCTTCGGGAACGCCGCGATGAGCGGCGTACGCCGGGCCGCTGTCATCGACTCGGCGGCCATCGCGCGTTGCACAACGAGGAAGTCCGTACACCAATAGCCGAAGGACAGGACGAAGCCCAGGCCCATCACGAGCCCGAACCATTCGACGCCGATCGGGTTCTGCGACGCGCTCCCCATCGTGCTCCACGCGTGCGTATAGGCGTCGGGCGCAAATCCGCGAGAGGTGGACAACGTCTGGAGCTGCGTCGACAGGCCGTGCCAGCCGCCGACGGCGGTCAACCCCAGATACACCAATGGCAGGAAACCGAAGACAATGAGGAAAAACTGAAGCACTTCATTATAGATCGCGCTCGTGAGCCCGCCCAATAGGATGTAGACGAGCACGATGATCGCCGAGACGATGATGCTCGCGTCGAAACTCCAGCCGAGGAGCAAGTTGAGCAATTTGCCAAGTGCGTACATCGAGATGCCTGACGAGAAGACCGTCATGACCGCGAACGACACCGCGTTCAACGTTCGCGTCTTCTCGTCGAAGCGCATCTTCAGGTATTCGGGAACCGAGCGCGCGCGCGAGCCGTAATAGAACGGCATCATGAACAGGCCGACGAACACCATCGCGGGGATCGCGCCGACCCAATAGAAGTGGCTCGTCGCGATTCCATATTTGGCGCCGGAGGCGCCCATCCCAAGGACCTCCTGAGCGCCCAGGTTGGCGGAAATAAACGCAAGCCCCGTGACCCACGGCGGCAGCGACCGGCCGGAGAGAAAGAAGTCCGTGCTCGTGCGCATGAGCCGCCGCAGAAACCAGCCGACGGCGAGGACGGCGGCGAAGTACACCGCCATCACGACGTAGTCGATCGGGGCGAGGTGGGCCTGGCGTACGATGTCCATGTCACCTCGACATTGAGTGGGTTAGACCTCGCGACTGGCGCGCCGGATTCGTTCGCTCCGGTACCAGTGCACTACACGTTGCTCGACAGCGCTCGCGCGCTCCTGAAAGTCGAGCAGCTGCAATGATCCAAACAGCACCCCGTCGACGCGCACACTCCAGAATGCCTCCCAGTGTAGCTCATCTCGCTCGAAGCCGATCAACTCGGCCACGCGAAAGCAGAGCGTGCACTCGAAGACGCGTGCATCGCGGAAGAAAACCAGGGTTTCGCCGACAGTCACGGAGAGAGGTGTTAGGTGCCAGGGAACCACTGACGAATGTCATCCCGAGCGAAGCGAGGGATCTGCACTTCAAGGCATAAGTGCAGATTCCTCTTCACGGAGCCTGCCCTGAGCGAAGCCGAAGGGCTCCTCGGAATGACAGTACTTCAGAGTTTCCCTCGGTGCTAGGTGCTATGCATCTACGCCCGAGCTGTGTTGCCTAACGACTTCGAGGCTTACTGAAACTCGACCTGCGGTTCGCGCGCCGACTCGAGCTCGCGCAGGAAAGGATATCGCGCGCGCACCAACTTAACCCGCGCCGGATCGATGTCGACCACCCGCGACGCGTTCCCGCCGCCGCCGATGCCGACTGGCTCCCCCCACGGGTCGTACGCGACCGATCCGCCGTCGTACTCCACCCCGTCGCCGACGCCGCTGCGATTGACGGCAACCACGTAACACTGATTCTCGATCGCCCGGGCGCGCGTGAGCACATCCCAGTGCGCGCGTCGCCGCTCCGGCCAATTCGCGACGAGCAGCACCGCGTCGATGTCCGGCGCGACCGCGCGGAACAGCTCGGGGAAGCGTAGGTCGAAGCAGATGAACAGTCCTACGCGCACACCTTCGATCGTCACCACAACGGGCGCGTCGCCTGGTGCGTACACCTCGTGCTCCCCCGCGTACGTGAAGAGCCGCTGCTTGCGGTAAATCGCAGCGACGCTTCCCGCGGGATCGAAGAGAACCGCGGCGTTGACCAGACGCGCGGGCGTTGTTTCACGCACCGCGAGTCCAGCGAGCACCCATACCCGAAACTCGCGCGCCGCCGCGGCGAGTGAACCGCTTGCGCCTTGATCAGGCGACAAGGGCTCTGCCCAGCGTGTGCCTTCCATCGTGTAGCCCGTCGTGCACATCTCCGGCAACACGACGACACGCGCGCGCAACCGCGCGGCAGCAGCGATCACGTCGTGCGCGCGACGTAACGATACCTCGGGATCGTGCCAACCGGTGTCGTACTCGCCGAGTGCTACGCGCAGTGGCGACGCGGCGGATGTACCGGATTCGATCGCGGAAAACTCCGGCACCTGCAACTCCTCGTCGAGGGGAAGAGACGGGAAGTGAACGTGCTAGGATATTCCCGTGATGCTGCCTGCACAACACCCAGTTTCTGGCGCGACTGGACTGAGGGGTGGTCGTTCGATCCGGCCGGACCGTCTCGAGCCCGCCCGGGCGACCCACTTGGGCACCTAGCTATGTCGTCACTCGGCACTGGTCCGAGGCGACTCGTGAGGCAGCAACGAGGAACTGGGGCGGGAGGACTCGAACCTCCAACTTCCCGATTAACAGTCGGGCGGTCTGCCAATTGACCTACACCCCAAATGTCACGACGTAATGCATGATAAAGAAAAATCTACGACGAGTGCACGAGCAAGCATTCGCGAGGTTACGTAATCTGCGCTCCCACGTCAAGCTTTCTTAACGCCAAACGACAAACGATTTTACTCGTATCGGTGTACTTCTTCACGAGCGTCACTTCTGCAACATCGAGGTTGCCGCTGCGTTCGCTCGCCGCCGTTGTCAGGTTGCCTAACGTCTGACGCGTGCGGTGCAGTCAACCCTTCTAACACCATTTGACGAGCTGCCTCATGCCAACGACCAACTCTCGTTCCCTCCCGTCCGGCATCAGCCGCATCGACCAGGAAACCTCCCGTACGCACGGATACTTCGTCCGCGTCGGCTATCGCAAGACGACCAAGGGGTGGCGCCCGAAAGCCAGTGCCTTCTTCGGTGACGCCGGCCACGGCGGTAAGTCATCCGCTCTCCGCGCCGCGGAGAAGTGGCTTCGCACGACGAAGCGTGGGATGCCGAAGGCAAAAGCACGTTGAAGAGGTCTTGACGAGGGATCGACGCGGCCTTTCCTCAGACCGTCGCTCGATCCCTCGCGTGAGCAAGCATCCACTGGGTCAACTGCCTCTTCGATTTTAGACCAGTGGATGCTCGCGTCGAGGGGAGCGTTCGACGGTCACAAAGCCCCTCACTGGCACCGATCCGGCACCGGTACGCTGGTTGTCCCCTTCAAACTGAACGGCGCCGATCGCGTGTCCGCTGAATTGGTTCCTACAAATACCCGGAACGTCCCGGGCTCTGCGACGCGTCGCATCGCGAGGTCGTAGAACGCGAGATCGCCGACGCCGAGCGACCAGCGAATCGTCGTCCGCTCGCCAGGCGCCAGCGCCACCCGACGAAAGCGCCGCAGCTCCATCACCGGGCGCGTCACGCTGCCGACGTCGTCGCGGACGTAGAGTTGGATGACTTCCTCGCCAGCACGTTGTCCCGCGTTTGTTACGTCTACCTCGACGCGTAACGAGTCACTCGGCCCGATCGAGGACGCGTTCAGTCGCGGCGCGCTATAGCTGAACGTCGTGTAGCTCAGGCCATATCCAAACGGATAGAGCGGCGTCCAGGGAATGTCCCAGTACTTCGATGTGTACTTCTCCGTCGTCGGTGGACGTCCCGTGTTCTTGTGGTCGTAGTAAATCGGCACTTGCCCAACCACGCGCGGTGTCGTGACGGGCATCTTGCCGCCGGGATTCGCGTCGCCGAATAGCACGTCGGCGACGGCGTTCCCATGCTCGACGCCGAGGAACCACGTCTCGAGAATTGCGGGCATCGTCTCGTTCAGGCGCTCGATCGAGAGCGGCCGGCCATTCATTAGTACAGCGACGACCGGCTTCCCCGTCGCGGCAAGGGCGTCCGCGAGCTGCTGCTGCGCTCCGGGTAGCTCGAGCGTCGAGCGACTCTCGGCCTCCGCGCTCATCTCGCCAGTCTCACCGACAACGAGCACCACCGCATCCGCCGCACGTGCGACGCGCACGGCCTCGGCGATCCCACTCGTGTCCATGCTCGTCGGGCTCGCGCCCCGCGCGTAGGTCACGTTCGTCTCCGCAGCAGCGCGTTGGATTCCGTCGAGCACCGTCACCGCGTCTTCGTGGCGGCCGAGCGCCGTCCAGTTGCCGAGCACGGCGTTCGAGTCCGCGGCGAGCGCGCCGATCACCGCAATCGAGGCAATGCTCTTCTGCAGCGGCAGCGTGTTACGATCGTTCTTGAGCAGCACGATCGAGCGACGCGCCGACTCGCGTGCTGCGGCGCGGTTGGCAACGGTGAGAATGTCCGTGTTTTCTCGCGCGGCGTTCTCGCGGAGATACGGGTCCTTGAAGAGGCCGAGCCGGTACTTGAAACGCAACATGCGCCTAACGGCCTCGTCGAGCTCGGCCATGTTGATGCGCTTCGCGGCGGCCGAGCGCGGAAGCGCGCGGGCGTAGATCTCACTCACCATGTCGACGTCGACGCCCGCGTGGAGCGCGAGCTCACCGGCCTGCGCGATGTCGGCGGCGACGCCGTGATTGATCAGCTCCAAGATCCCAGTCCAGTCGCTGACGACGAGCCCGTCGTACTTCCACTCGTTGCGGAGAATGTCGGTCAGCAGATGATGATTGGCGTGCGACGGTACGCCGGCGATCTCGTTGAACGACGCCATGAAGGTCGCGACGTCAGCGCAGGCGGCGGCGTGGAATGGCGGGAGATAGACGTCACGCAGCGTGCGCTCGGACACCTCAGCAACGTTATAATCGCGTCCGCCTTCGCCCGCACCGTACGCGGCAAAGTGTTTGGCCGTCGCGGCAATCGCGTCTCGCGCGCCGAGATTGGCGCCCTGAAAACCCCGCACTCTGGCAGCCGCGAAGGCGGCGCCAAGGTAGGGGTCCTCGCCGGATCCCTCGACGATGCGCCCCCAGCGCGGATCGCGGGCGATGTCGACCATCGGCGCAAACGTCCAGTCGATGCCAGTGGCCGAGGCTTCGGTCGCGGCAATGCTCGACGCGCGCTCCGCGCCAGCAGGATCCCAGCTCGCGGCTTCGCCAAGCGGTACTGGAAAGATCGTGCGCAATCCGTGAATGACATCGAGCCCGAAGACCAACGGGATGTGCAGCCGAGACTTCTCGACCGCGATCTTCTGCAGTGCACGCGTCGTGTCGGCGCCGACGATGTTGAAGAACGACCCGATGCCGCCATGGAGAAGCTGGTCCATGCGTTGCGCGCGCTCGCCACCGCCAGGGCCCGTCGGGTTTCCCGCTCCGGACACTTGGTTGAGCTGACCGAGCTTCTCGGCCAAGGTCATGCGCGCGAGGATCGAGTCGACGAAGCGCGTCTCGGCGGCGCGCGTCGTTTGGCGCGGCGCCTGTGCGGAGACGGGGCTCGCGCCGATCAGCGCGAGCCCGAGCAACAGCCAAGTTCGTGTCATCAGAAGGTGGATTGTTCGGTGTCGGACTTGAGCGGCACGAGGCGCACGGCCGTCCCGTAGCAGAGCACTTCGGATACACCCTGCATGATTTCCGTCGCGTCGTACCGCAGTGCGATCAGCGCGTTGGCGCCGAGCGCTTTCGCGTGGTTCACCGCAAGCTCGAACGCGGCGGCCCGGGTTTGCTCACAGAGGTCGGTGAGCAACGTGATATCGCCGCCGATGAGCTGCTGCAGCTTGGCGCCGAAGCGCCCGAACACGGAGCGCGAACGCACGGTGATGCCTCGCACGACGCCGAATCGCTCGAGGATTCGGTAGTC
>JANWKK010000012.1 GCA_025451425.1 Gemmatimonadaceae bacterium | reverse complement strand
TGCTGTGAAAGGTCGGTAAGCACGGTATACGACTGCTGCGTTGGGCGCCCGTCGGCGCTGGCGACGACCCCCATCAGGGCGCCGATCTTGTTGTTCAAGCGGATCGGATAGTTGAGCGGATCCTGACCGCTGCGGGTCTTCGTCTGGTCCAGGGAATCTTCGACCTGCGACAGCGCCTGCTCGAGCGCCGTCGCGGTAGTGCCGAAAGCGGCCTGCCGATCGGCGGCGAGGCGCTTCTGCCGGTCCATGAGCTCGCGCTTGACATATCGAATCGTCTTGACGGCGTCGTTCGTCTCCGAGAAGCGGTCGCGGATCTTGGTGAGCAACGCGAACTGCTCGGCGTAATCCGCTGACGTCACGCCCTTCGAGCGCGGATCGGGAATGAGCTTGAAGGATTCAGTACCGATCGACTTGCCGTTCACCGTTAGGCGAATTGCGTACGTTCCTGGTGGTGCCAGGGGTCCTTGGACACTTGCTGCCCACAGAATCATGCCCTGGAAGCTCGACGCGTCCGGATAGCGCATGCTCCACGCGAACGAGTTCACGCCGCGACGGTTCGGCGCGCGAGGCGTTGGCGGCACGCGGAAGCCTTCGTCGTCACTCACGGGCTCGATGCCGCCCGCGGCGTCCGTCGCCACCCTAACGAGCTTCTGAATGCTGTCCTCGGCGATTCCAGCGGCGCGGAGACTGTCCATGCGCGACTTCGTCCGCCCCTGGCGGCGTACCGAGTCCGCGTACGCGGCCGAATCGAGCTTGCTCGCGTACGTGCGAATCAGCTTGCCTTGCGCGTCGAGGAAGGAGAGCTCGACGTCCTGATTCGGGTTCTTGAGCCAGTACTGTACTGTGGCACCACCTGGTGGGTTCGCGCCCACCGGATGAATCGCCGCGTTCTCGGGCGTGATCGCTTGCGCGCCGCCACCGCCGCGTCGCCCGCCGCCGAAGCCGCCACCGAAGTTTGCACGATATTGATCGCGCGGCTTGAAGAGATGCGCGTCGCTCGCGAGCACCTCGCTCGACAGCTGCTCGAGCGACGAGATGTTGTCCATCACCCAGAACGACCGGCCGTGGGTCGCGAGAACCAGATCGCCTTCCTTGAAGATGAGATCGTGCACGGGAACGATCGGCAGATTGAGCTGCAGCGTCTGCCAACTCGCGCCGTCGTCCGACTCGATCATGCGTCGCGGATCCTTCGGGTCGATCCAGAGATCGTGTGAGTCGCCGTGCTTCATGCCGCTTACGGGACGAAACGTCTTCCCTCCATCGGTCGACTTCTGAAACGAGACGTTGTTCGCGTAGACGACATTAGTGTCCTTGGGATCGGCATGAATCTTTGTATAGTACCACGCCCTCTGACGGAGAGACCGATCGTTGTTCACACGGGTCCACGTTGCGCCACCGTCATTGGAGCGAAACACGCCGCCCGAATCCGCCTCGATGTTCGCCCACAAGCGATTCGAGCTCGCGCCCGAGACCGTGATGCCGATGTTCCCCCACATGCCTTCGGGCAATCCAGGGTTACGCGTGATCTCCGTCCAGTGATCCCCGCCGTCGGTCGTCTTGAACAACCCGCTCCCGTTTCCACCTGACGAGAGCAACCACGGCGTGCGCCCCGCCTGCCAGAATCCGGCGTAAAGCACGTTCGCGTTGTTTGGGTCCATCACAAGATCAACGACCCCGGTCGAGTCATTTCGAAAGAAGATCTTGTCCCAGGTCTTGCCGCCATCTTTGGAACGAAAGACGCCGCGCTCCGCGTTAGGCGCCCACACGTGGCCCAGCGCTCCGACATACACGAGATCGGGATTCGTTGGATTCACGACGATATCGGCGATCTGGCGCGTTTCGCGCAGTCCCATGTACGCCCACGTTTTGCCGCCGTCGGTCGTCTTCCACACGCCGTCGCCGTGCGCGACGTTGCCCCGAATCGGGTACTCGCCGCCGCCGACGTACACGACATCGGGCGACGACGGCGCAACGGCAATCGCGCCGATCGTGCCGCCGAAGTATTTGTCCGTCACCGCCGCCCACGACTCGCCGGCGTTGATCGATTTGTAGACGCCGCCGCCCGTCGTCCCCATCCAGAACTCGTTAGGCCGCTGCGGATTCCCCGCCACCGCCACGGACCGGCCGCCACGGAACGGACCGAGCTCGCGCCACCGCAATCCCGCGTACGCGGCGGAATCCAGTGGCATCGTTGCGCCACTCATCGGCGTCGGTCGTATGGCGCCCGTTGGCGGCCGAGGACGCTGTGCGCCGACCGGCGCGGCAATCGAAAGACCGGCGAGAATGAGCGCGGTCAGAACAGCGCGGTTCACGGAAGGGAGCGAGCGAATCACGACACGCCTCCAGGCGGCGAATGGAGCCTTACATGTCAACCTGAGCGAAGCATCAAATTGTCATCCTGAGGAGCGAAGCGATCAAGGATCTAGTGTCTCTTATTAGAAGCTTGCCACTAGGCAAGTACGCTAGATCCTTCGCTTCGCTCAGGATGACAACTTGATGCTTCGAAATAATCCACGGGACGCGACGGACGGAAGAGGAGTGACGCAGAGCGTAGCGCGCAAATTGCCAAAGGGGTAGCTTCCTCGCGCCGAACGCTGTTCCGGACGATGGAGTCCGACATGTCCAGTTTCAACGAATGACGGTTCGTCAGAAGATCGTTGTTGCACTTGGGTCGGCGGTGCTCACGCTCCTCGTGGGCGTCGCGGCGTTTTTCGTCGTTTTGCGGCTTCGTGTAGCCATCGCCGCCGTCGACCATACGAACATGGTGATTCGGCAGCTCGACGGCGTGCTCTCGTCGATGGCGGAGGCCGAGACGGGTCAGCGCGGCTACATCATCACGGGCGACAGCGCCTATCTCGAGCCGTATCACATGGGGCGCGCGAACGCCGAAGCACGCATTGCCGCGTTGCGCGGCCTCGTCGCGGACGACCCCGAGCAGCAGCGCCGCGCCGACACCCTCGGCGCGCTCGAGGAGCGCAAAGTCCGCGAGCTCGATCAGTCGGTCGCCATACGCGCGCTCAACGCGACTGCGGCGGCAGATCGCGTCCGTAGCGGAGTCGGCAAGGCGATCATGGACAGCGTGCGCGACATCGCGTCTCGCATCTCGACGATCGAGCGACAGCGGCTGGCCGAGCGCGATGCGACGCGGCTTCGTGTTCGCGACCTCGCGTTGGCCGTCATCGTCATCGGCACGCTTGGCGCGTTTCTCCTCGCCTTTCTCATCAATCGTTCGATTCGGATCGACGTCATCGCACAGGAGCGCAACCACGAGCAGCTCGAGCAACAAGCGAGACAGCTCGAGGATCAGGCGATGGAGCTCGAGCAGGCAGTGGAGCAGTTGCGCGAGTCGACGACACAGGCGGAAGAGGCGCGCGAGGCCGCGGAGGTCGCGAGCCGAGCGAAGAATGACTTCCTCGCGGTGATGTCGCACGAGCTGCGCACGCCGCTCAACGCGATCGTCGGCTACGCCGAGCTGTTACATGATGGGATCGCTGGACCCGTGAACGACCAGCAGCGTGAGCAGCTCAGTCGCGTGCAGCTCTCGGCGAGCCATCTCGTGGAGCTGGTGGACGAGATTCTCTCGTTCAGCCGGATCGAGTCCGGTCAGGAGAACATACGTCGGGGGACGGTGGAGGTTGCGCAGGTGACGCGCGAGGCGGGCGCACTCGTCGAGCCGGTCGTCGCGGCGAAGGGATTACGTTTCTCGCTCGAGGTACCTAACGAGCGAGCAACGTTCACGTCGGACGCCGCCAAAGTGCGTCAGATTCTCGTGAACTTGCTGTCGAACGCAATCAAGTTCACGGACGAGGGCGAGATCGTCCTCACGTCAAACGTCGACAATGGGCAGGTGGTGTTCGAGGTGCGCGATACGGGGATCGGCATCGCACCGGAGAACCAGACGCGGGTGTTCGAGACCTTCTGGCAGGTGGACCAGACGGCGACGCGCAAGGCCGGCGGCGCGGGCTTGGGGTTGAGCGTGTCGCGGCGGCTGGCTCGCGCGTTAGGCGGCGACCTGAGCGTGGAGAGCGACCTCGGGAAAGGCAGTCGGTTCCGATTCTGGTTGCCGAGAGAGGGAGCTCGGAACTAGTGGCGCGCACGTGCGTCGTCGACAGCGCCCAACCCAACACGATGATGAGCGCCGCTCGCGTGCCTAACGTTCCGCGACGAGAATTCTGGTTTGGCATACAGTTTTACCTCATGGCTGATCGGCGAATTGGCTCGGACCGACCATCGGCCAAGCTGCTCGCCCCTACCTGAGTAGTTGGTCGCTGTATGCAGCCCGTTCTGACGACGTGTCGGGGCGAGAGGCCCTTTCGGAATCGCATTCCCTTATCGCACCTACGGCAGCGAGCCCAGAAGCGAGACGCCAGCCGAGAGCATACAGGGATCAGAGAACAACCAGAGCTATCAGAGCCAGCCGCGAGAGATGAGAAGATCAGCTCTACTCGTCGAGCGAGAAGAGCCGAATCGCGAGTGGCTGCCCGCTGAGCGGTTTGTCTCGCGTCTTGCCGCTGACTCTGATCGCTGAGGCAGTTTTCTGATCTCTGTGAGCTCCCAGCTTGCCTCTCGCCTCTGGGCTCGCTGTCGTGGGTGCGATGCCAACACGGCGATTGGAGACGGGCCTGTACTGACCGCTCACATCTCATGGCTCATCGAAACGCTGACAGCTCGTTTCCTCTCTCGGAATCCCGATGATCCCAATTGTGCCATCAGGCGTGCGCCTGCTCTCAACATCTCCATTTCAGACCACTAGTTTAGTGTTCTGTCCACTCCACAAGCCGCCACCCATGACTCCATCCGTCACGATGCCACGTCTCGCTAGTGCTTTCGCACTGCTCGTCCTCGTCGCCGCGTGCAAGACCGAGAAGAGCACGCCGCAGGACACCACTCATGCCGCCAACGCGCAACCCGGCGCCGCGGCTACCGCCACCGCCGACACCGCCTCCGCCAAAAAGCTCGGCGTCCTCGGCCAGATGAAGACGCCCGAGTCCGTGCACTACGACGCCGATCTCGACGCGTGGTTCGTCTCGAACATCAACGGCAATCCGTCGAACCATGATGGCAACGGCTACATCGTCCGCATTCCCGCGGAGAGCACGACGACGGTGACGATGTTCGCCGAAGGCGGGAAGAATGGCGTCAAGCTCGACGCGCCGAAGGGAATCGCGACGACGGCAGATCAGCTCTGGGTCGCCGACATCGATGCCGTGCGCGTGTTCGACAAGCGCACGGGCAAGCCGCTGAAGACGATCAGCCTCAAGGCGCAGAAAGCGACCTTTTTAAACGACGTCGCCGTTGGCGCCGACAGCGCGATCTATGTCACCGACACGGGCATCGTGTTCGACGCAAAGGGCAACATGACGCACCCCGGCGTCAACCGCATCTTCCGCATCGCACTCTCCGACAACAAGGTGACCGAAGCAGCGAAGGGCGACTCGTTAGAGAATCCTAACGGCATCACGTGGGACGCGAGCGGCAATCGCTTTCTGCTCGCGCCATTCGGCGGGAAAGATGTGCAAGCGTGGACGCCCGGCCAATCGCCGACGAAGATCGTCGACGGTCCCGGTCAGTACGACGGCATCGAGATTCTGAAGGATGGCCGTATCCTCGTGTCGAGCTGGGGCGATTCGACGGTGAACGTCGTGCGCAACGGCACGTTGAGCAAGCTCGTAACCGGCGTCAGCGCGCCGGCCGACATCGGCGTCGACACAAAGCGCATGATCCTCGCAATCCCGAGGTTCGATCAGAATCAGGTCGAGTTCTGGAAGATTCCCTGATCGGCGCGGCTCGGCGGCGTCCTCTTGCAACGCGGATAAACTACTGGCACCTGAGGCACTCTGTAGTTGTGAGAGAGCCCCAGGTGCCGGTAGTGAAGTCCCTTTGATTTATTCGCGTTTTTTCAGTGC
>JANWKK010000011.1 GCA_025451425.1 Gemmatimonadaceae bacterium | reverse complement strand
CGTCCGACTCGTGCTGGGCGTACCCTTTCACTGTGTTGACGAGATTCGGAATCAGGTCAGCGCGTCGCTGCAACTGCACCTCGATCTGACCCTGCGCGCCATTTGCCTGCTCATCGAGCGTCTGAATGCGATTGTAACCGCACCCCGCGCTCGCGATCAGCAGGGGAACTGCGAGCCACTTTCGTTTCATCGCGCTCTCCGTGATTGGCGATAGTGCTGTTGTCTACGTTGGCGCCGGCACGCGCGTTCCACTTAGCGTGCACCGGTGAAGCTCAACTGAACAACATAACGACCCGGCTTCACGGATCCGGGCGCGGCGTTCCACGCCTGCTTGGCCTTCTGATCGAGGCAGCGATTCACTGCTCGGCCGGCAGCAGCGCCGCTCCACTTGGAGTCCCCGACCGTGGCTTCGGTGACGCCGGAGCTCCCAATCGTCACGACCATGGCGACGTTGCCCCGTAGCGACGGATCCGCCTTCTGTCCGAACTCGGTGTAGCAGAATCGAGTTGCGCTTTGCTCGCGCTCGACGGCATCCAGGAGCGGCGCGGGTGCGTCGGCGAACGACGTGTGTCCGCCGTTTCCGATTCCGGCACCGCTAGGCAGCTTTTGCTGGTGAAAAGTATCGGGCGCGGCTTTTGGAAGATTCGTCTTAACGTTGCGAAGGTCCGTGGCGGTGGTGGTGTCCGTAGTCGCCATCGCTTTGGTCGTGTCCGGCTTGGCGGTGTCTACCGGAAGTTGTGCCGTACTCTGTTTCTTGTCGCCCGGACAAGCGAGCGCGACCGCGAGAAGGGGGAGTAGGGCGATGCGTCGCACAGCGATGTTCATGTCTTTCATGTCCTCTTGATGAAGTTCTTTGCAGCCTCGCCGGTCCTTCACCCCGCGAATCGGTCGAGGTGGTCGACGAGCCTCTCCATGCCGTCCAGATAGCCTGCAATCACGTTGCCGACTTCAGCCGCCGTGATCGGCTGCTCTCCTCGCACATGGCGAACCACTCGCTCGAAAGGACTCGCATCGAAACCCGCATTTCTGGCCACGGCCTGACTGACGGCGAGGTTGTCCTTGGCCGGAACGCCGCCCTCTAGGCGCACGACGGCCCGGAAGATCACCATGATCGTGCTGAGGCTGTCGGCGAGAAGCTCCGTCTGTCGTTTCGCGTCGCCGCCTGATGCGAGCACGCCCTGACGCAGCTTGAGCAGCTTGCCCATTGCTTCATGCTCGAGCTGTAGCCGTAGGTCCTTTGGGTCGACGCGAATGCCGTCGAATGGATTTTCGCCGTAGAGGACCTTATGACGATCGATGATGTCCGCGTACTCCATCGCGAAGATGTCGGCGGACGATCGCCACTCGTGAGTGGTGAGGGTCATGGGGGGCGGGTTACCAGCTTCGCCCCACGCGCTCGACACGGCGGCCGCAGCACGTAGCCGCTCGAGCGGAAGCTTGTCGACGAGTACGAGGATATTGTAATCGGATCGCTTGGGTATGTGCTCGCCCGCTGCCGCTGACCCGTAGAGGACGACGTTACGCAGTTCGGGGCCGTAGGCGGCGCGCAGCTGCTCGACGAGTTGTTCAGGCGTCATCTTCGCCATCAGATGCTCCTCGTTGGATGATCACCAGCTCCCGCTCGAACCACCGCCACCGAACCCGCCGCCGCCACCAAAGCCGCCAAACCCACCGAAACCACCGCCCCCTCCGCCTCCTCCGCCCCAGCCCCAACCACCTCGACCACCGCCCCACCCGCCGCCGATTGGAAATGGAATGAAAAGACAGCCCGGCCCACACCCACGACGACGCCGGGCGCCTGAGCTGAGGATCGACATCACGATTATGAAGATGATAAACAGCACGAACGGGCTGATGCCACCTCTGCTTCGCCCGCCCGCCTGTGGGCGCGCTCCGCTCGGCGTGAGGCTCGCCGCAGGCGCCTGGAATGACGTGTCGAGCTGGAAATTGAACTCGCTGGCGAAGCGCTGAGCCACACGCAGCGTCATGAGCTCGATGGCGCCGCCGTAGTCCTGTTGACGCAGCAGCGGCAGCGCCTCGTCCCGGATTTCACCGGTTGTCGCGTCAGTCAGGAATCCTTCCGAGCCGAAGCCGGTCTGAATCGCGATGTAGCCACGACCGTCGGAGCTTGTCTCCTTCGGGACGACCAGAATGACAACGCCCCGGTTGCGCGCCGGATCGCCGGGGTTTCCCTTGCTGCCGACTCCCCATGCCCGCCCAATTCTCAGCGCGACATCTCTCTCATCGCGCCCTTTGAGATCAGGCAGCGTCACGACGGCGATGTCGCCACCAGACTTCCCGCGCACGTCCTCGACGATCTGCTCGATCCTCGCCTTGTTCTGAGGCGGGATGACGTTCGCGAAATCATTCACGAACCCGACGGGTGCAGGTACCTGCAACTGGCCGATCTGCACCTGCATCAGCGCCGCAAGCGCCAGCAGCGCGAACTTGAGTCGCAGCAAGGTAAGGGTCGTCGTTAGGTATTGACGTTCCGCGGTGGCGATCACCAACCACCAACCAGCTATCCCAAGCTAACCGGCACTCGTGCGCGACGCTGACATAGCAAGACGGGGCGGCCAGTCGGTCGCCCCGTCGACGTTCAGCTCCGTTCGTCTCACTTCGTGAAGTTGAACGGGAAGGAGTATGTTCCGCCACCCGCGTCCGATTGCGGGAATCGCCACGATTCGATCTTGCTTCGAATGCAGCTCTCCGCCTCTGATGCGCCTGGCCCGCTCCACGTGCGATTCGTGATGTTTGCGCCCGTGACGTCGCCGGCGCCAGTGAGCGAGATCGCGACCGTGATCGTACCAGCAAGTGAGGGATTTGCCTTCAGACCATACTCCTGATAGCAGAAGCGCAGTTGCGACTCCCGGCTGCGAACGAATTGGCCCAACTCTCCAACGTCGCGCCGATTTCCGCCGAGGTTGTCGGCGCGCACCGGAGCCGGCGCTGCGACGCGCACCGCCGCGCGAGCAATGCCACCGCCTGCACCGACGCCGCCGATGCCACCGCCACCACCGCCGCCCGTACCGTTGCCACCGCCAAATCCACCGCGGCCCGGAGTACGTCCACCCTCACCACCCTGGCCCAAACCGAGCACCGTCTTCCCACCCGTACCGCCGCCCCCACGACCACCCTGGCCGCCGCCCGTTCCGCCGCTTCCCGACGCAACCGCGACGCCACCGATGAGCGACGAGACGCTTCCCGTTAGGCCGCCCGTACCCGAACCGCTTCCCGTGCCGAACGCCGTTCCGATGGCGCCGTTGTTGGTTTGCTCCGTGCGCGAGCCCGGACGTCCCGGCTTGGGATTCCCCTTCTCCGGGCCTTTGCGGCCCGGCGGAGCCTTTGGGTTGCCCGGAGCGGGCACGGTCTCGGCCGTGCCCTTGGCAGGCGCGACCGGCGGCGGCGCCGGCGGCGTAGTCGTCGTCGGCGGCTCCGTCAGTGTGATCACGACGCCTTCGTCATTGACTACCGGCGGCAGCATCTTGTGCAGCGCGACTACGATCAGCCACACGATTGCGATCGCGATCGCGAAAGCCCACGAATACAGGAGGACGCGCTGCTCGGGATCCGCCCACTCGAAGCGCAAGCGGTTATCGAACCGGTCCGTGTCGCGCGGCGGGGGCGATCCGGCCGGCGTCGCTGGTTGCAATGGAGTCGCCATGTTACATCGTTACCGTCGTTGCCTGCCCTTGTTCCGTCGCGCGCTGCACCTGCAGCGTGATGGTGCGGAACCCGGCGAGCCGAGCAGACTGTAGAATTCGCTGGAGCAGATCGTACTTCATCGTCTTGTCGCCTTGAATGGCCAGCGGCGTCTTCACCGATTCGTTAGGGCTCGTGCCGCTCACTTGACGAATCGAATCGGCCGCCGCCTTCAACGCGCTATATAGTTGCGGCACGACGAGCGGCTGATCGGGATAATTCGAGGTCGCTTGGGCCGCGGCGCTCACCGACATGAGCTGCTTGCCATTGAAGAGAATGGCCGCGGGCCGGCTCGAGACGCCTAACGTGAGCTCCTGGTGCGCCGGCGCGCCCACTTTCGCCTGCGGCAGCGTGACGCCGGTAACAATCGGTGCAAGATCGCCGACCGGTGCCGCCGTGAGGGAGAAGAACACGATCGCCACGAAGGTGTCGACGAGTGGAATCAGGTTCAGCTGTACGAGGCGGAACTTCTGGAACTGCGACCGCCGGCGGGATTCACGTATCGCCCGTAAACGCTCGGACATCATCTCAGCGTCCTCCGGGGTTTGTCGACGCGACCTGCATCGAACGCGCGGCGCTCGTCAAGGAAATTTTCGGATAGTTCGCGAGCTTTACCTTCTCGAGGACGTGCACGATGTCATCGTAGGCGACGTCGTCGTCGGGCACGACCATCACGGCATCGTTGTCCGGAAACTGCTGCTTGATGGCCTTGAGCGTGGCCTCGAGCGTGTCGAGCGAGGCAGTCGTTAGGTTCGCGATGTTCTGCACGAACGGCGCGGCGCCCCCGTTGTCGTGCTCGACTCGGAGTCCGCCCTGTTTGATGCCGACCGCGAGTATCAGCGTCGTCGTATCCTTCTGAGCGCCGCTGGTGTTCGTCTCCGCGGTCACCACCACCGGTGGCAATGCCAGATCGAACGCCGTCAGGTTCGTCATCACCGCGCCCGTGTACGTCAGGAGACTGAAGAACACGATCGAGGTGAGGATGTCCACCAACGGCACGAGATTGATCCGCCCGTGGGCGGTCAGCGGCTCGCGCTCAAGGTGCCGGGCTCGAAGCTTATGAAATCGCGAGGCCATGTTACACTCTTCCTGAGCTGATGTCGGAGCGGCGCGTCACGGCCTAACGATGGCCGAGGCGAACGTCCGGGCGGTCGATGAGCGCATTGACGAGGCGAACCGAGAACTCGTCCACCTGCTCGATGATCATCTCCGACTGGCTCACGAGGTACGCGTGCGCGATCGAGAGCGGGATCGCCACGAGCAGACCGAAGCCCGTCGCGTTCAGCGCGATCTCGATGCCGGCCGCGAGCTTGGCCGAGCGCTCCGATGCCGAGGCCGACGCCACCGAAGCGAACGCTTCGCGCAAGCCGTAGATCGTTCCGAACAGACCGAACAGCGTCGCCACGTTGGCGAGCATCGGCAGGTACTGCAGCCGTCGTGTCAGCTTCGGCATCACCGTGATCGCCGCTGCGTCCGCGACGCTCTGCAAGTCGGCCTCATCTCGGCTTCGGCTGCGCAAGATGAGCAAACCCATATCGGGTAGAGCTGCCGTCGACTGCGCGCAAAGCTTGATCGCGTCGTCGATCTTGCCGGCGCGTACGAGCGAGATCACGCGCTCGATGAATGCACGCCCGTTGATCTTTGACTTGATCACGATTACGTAAAACCGCTCGATGAAGATCGCGATCCCCGCCACGCCCACGGCGAGGATGAAGTTCATGATCGGTCCGCCGTTCTTGTACCATTCAATGATCGTTGACATGTCGCCCTGTCTCCTCGCAGGCGTGTTGTGAAATCGGGTGCTCGCGCATCGGTACTGCGTCCCTCACACGCGGCACCACGCTGCGCGTCGGCATGCGTGGGGCCGCGCGTTCTTCAGTGACGTAAGGCAGAAGACGTGCCCGGCGGCCGTCGTGTCGAGTCACTCGGCGTCGGTGGCGGACGCCGCGTCGTATCCGCCGGAGTCGTTGGTGCCGTTGTCGGTGTCGTCGATGGCGGAGTCGTCACCACGCCACCTGGCGGACACCACCAGTGCGTCGCGCACCAACGCTGCTGAACCGCAGGCAATTGACTCGGTGCACCCGGATTCGAGCCTGGCACAACGGCCATCGGTTGCGGTGGCAAACGCGGCGGGAACAACGCCGACGAGTCCGCGGGCACGCGCATCTTCACGCGGTGCGACGGACACCAAAAGTGCGGCGCACACCACTCGTATTGCTTGCGCATATACGAGTACTGCGCACGCAACGGCGTTAGCGGAGTCACCGCCGGCAGACGGAACAGATCCGGCGTGCCAACGCTGTCGGCCGCGAGCACCAGCGAGTCGGCCGGCGTGACCATACGATTCGACATGATCGCGTAGCCTTCCTGGATCTCCGGCCAGAAGTCG
>JANWKK010000010.1 GCA_025451425.1 Gemmatimonadaceae bacterium | reverse complement strand
CGTCGCTCCTGCTGAGTCTCGCCGGCGTCGTCGCGATCTTCTACATTCTCGTGCCGCCGGTGCTGACGATTATGTCGGTGCTGATCATGGGCCAGCTCCTCGGCGGCATCGGCCTCATCGTCGCGCTGCCGACGTTGGCGATGTTGATGGTGATTGTCCGGCGCATCCTTATCACCCGCATTTACGAAGGGCAGGGCTTCCGCCGCACGACGCGCGAACGGCCACTCGTGCTTCGTCTGCCCGCGCCGGGCGGGGGCGTCCTGGTTCCCGCCGGACAGCCGATCGACGTCGTATCCATCGCCGAGCACACCACGACGAACGGACGACACACCACGCAATGAATTCACGTTTTCTCATCCTCGCCGAAGGCGCGTTCAGCCCCCTTCGGTCGAAGACGGCCAACGCATGCATCCGGTACACGCCCGAGAACGTCGTCGCCGTCATCGACTCGACGCGCGCGGGCCAGACGGCGCAGGACGTTCTCGGTTTTGGCGGCGCGATTCCTGTCGTCGCGTCGCTCGCCGATGGGTTAGCGCGGAAGCCGAACGCGTTCCTGATCGGCATCGCGCCGCCGGGTGGCCAACTGCCGCCGAGTTGGCGCTCATTGATCCTCGACGCGATCGAGCACCGGCTCGAGATCTGGAGCGGCCTTCACACACTGCTTGGCGACGACGCCGAATTTGCGGCACGCGCTCGCGACACCGGCGTAACGATCCACGACCTGCGACGATCGCCTAACGATCTCGACGTGGCGCGCGGGCGCGTCCGCGAGCTCGACGATCGGGTCACAGTGATCCTCACCGTTGGCACCGATTGCAACATCGGGAAGATGACGACGCAGCTTCAGCTGCGAGACGCCATGCGCGAGCGCGGCATGCGCGTCGCCTTTGCGGCGACCGGACAAACAGGTATTCTCGTCGAGGGCTGGGGCATTTCCGTCGACGCGGTGATCGCGGATTTCATCGCTGGTGCTGCCGAGCGCCTAACGCTGCAGGCGGCGAGGGATGCCGACATCGTTCTCGTCGAGGGACAGGGCTCGATCATTCATCCGAGCTACTCCGGCGTGACCTACGGGTTGCTACACGGATCGCTACCGCACGCAATGGTCATGTGCGCGCAGCCGTCGCGCACCGCGATCAACAACCATCCGTGGGTCAAGATTCCTCCGCTCGCCGAGTTCATCGAAATGCAGGAGGCAGCCGCCGCACCACTCCGCCCGGCACCAGTGATCGCGGTCGCGCTCAACACGTACGATCTGAGCGAAAGCGAAGCCCGCGCGGCGATCGATCGCGTGATCGACGAAACGGAGCTGCCTGCCACCGATCCGGTGCGGTTCGACCCTGCGCCCGTCGTCGACGCGATCGATCAATTTCATCGGAGACGCTTTGGCGCGGCTGCGCGACACGATCGACTCTCGGCGTCGCGATCCCCGAGCTGACCCGGCTTCCGGCCTCGGCAGTACGGGCTCGCGCTAAGATGATGTTGGAGGAGCGCGAACGGTTGTGCGATGCATGCACACCGAGTTAGTCATTCGCCTAACGTTGTAAGGAGTCGCGGTGAATAGGCAGTACGTTGTTCGCGTTCTCGCGCTGAGCAAGACATATCGCGCGGGACTGACTGGATGTACGGCAACGGCGCGCGCGCTGCACGATGTGCAGCTCGACGTCAAGCGCGGCGAGGTCGTCGCGCTCGTCGGACCGGAAGGCGCTGGCAAAACAACGCTGCTGCTCTGTGCCGCGGGTTCGCTCGTCCCGGACAACGGCGTGATCGACTGCGAGGGAAGCGCGGTCTATTTCCGCGACGTCGTGCACGCGAAAGCATGTGCCGACACACCGCCGTGGGATCTCGCGCTGATCGACAACGTGGATCACGTGTATGGCGACATCGCCGCCGCATTCGCGCTACTTTCGGCCGTTCGCCACGCGCGTGAAAGCGGCGCCGCAGTGCTCCTCGCGGCACGCGAAGCGTGCGCTGTCGAGAGAATCGCCGATCGAATTCTGCGTATTGACCGTGGTCGTATCTCGGCCGTTGTGTCGTTGGCCAACACTTCGATCAGCACGAGGGTCGCCGAGCGCACCATCCGTTGACCGTCATTCCGGGTGCGTCTAGCATTCGCGAATGCGGGAATTCCAGCTCTACAACACACTTACGCGACACGTCGAGCCATTCGCTCCAGCGGACGGCGAGACGGTCCGCATCTATAGCTGCGGACCGACGGTGTACAACCCCGCGCATCTCGGAAATTTTCGCACGTTCCTCTTCGTCGATCTGCTGCGGCGCACCCTCCGTTTGCATGGGTGGAAGGTGCATCAGGTCATGAATCTCACGGATGTAGACGACAAGATCATTCGTCGCGCCGCGGAGCAGGGAAAGACGATCGCGGAAGTCACCGAGCCGGTCACGGAGATTTTTTTCCGTGATCGTGACTATTTGCGCATCGAGCCTGCGGAAGCCTATCCCAAGGCGACGGATTACCTGCCACAGATGGTCGCACTCGTGAAGCGACTCGTCGAGGCCGGTGTAGCGTATCAGGCGGAAGATCGCTCGGTCTATTTCGCGATCGATCGCTTCCCTTCGTATGGCAAGCTTTCTCGCTTGGACAAGCGTGAGGTGAAAGCCGGCGCCCGCGTTGCACAGGACGATTACTCGAAGGAGAACGCCCAGGATTTCGCGCTCTGGAAATCAGCAAAGCCGGAAGACGAGCAAGTTCACGCTGCCTGGGATTCGCCGTGGGGTCGCGGCCGACCTGGCTGGCACCTCGAGTGCTCGGCGATGGCGATCGATCTCCTCGGTGAAACGCTCGACATTCACTGCGGGGGCATCGATCTCATTTTCCCTCACCACGAGGATGAGATTGCGCAATCTGAGGCGGCCACCGGTCGGACGTTCTCTCGCTTCTGGTGCCACGGCGCGTTTCTCCTCACCGAGGGCGCGAAGATGGCCAAGCGGCTGGGGAACGTCACGACGGTGAAGGACATGCGCGAGTCTCAGATACCGGCCGCGGCCATTCGACGCTTCGTCTACGGGACTCACTATAGGAAGGAGTTGAACCTCAGCGAGGAGGGGCTCGGGTCCGCGATCGAGGCCGTACAGCGAATAAAACAGTTCGCCGATCGCCTGAATTCGGCACCAGGGGGCACGCCGGCTCTGGCCGAGGCCGCAGAGGCTCTTGTTCGGGATGCCGAGTCTGCTCTGTTTGATGACCTGAACGCGCCACAGGCGATCGCGGCACTGTCGGATTTTATCAAGCGGGCGAACGCAGAGCTGGATCGCGGGCGCACCGATGTGGAGGCAGTCGCAAAAGCGAGGGCGGCGTTCGACCGCGTAAACGGAGTGCTCGATATCGTGCCGGAGGCGAAGGAAGCCGACGCGATGTTGAAGTTGTGGGTCGAGGAGCGGCTCGAAGCACGTCGCGCAGCCCGAGCGAAGCGAGATTTCGCGACAGCGGACCAAATTCGTGCGGAGCTTGCCGGTCGAGACGTCCAAATCGAGGATACGCCGCAGGGAACGAAGTGGCGCGTAGAGCGTTAGAACGCTGGGCGACGGAAGAGGGTGAGGGCGAGCGGAGCTGGAGCGAGCGCGCAGCGCGAGCGACTCCAAATCATACCGCGAGCGAAGGGAGTGGCTAACTCCGCCTCTGGGCGCGGCTTGACACTCATTTCCGGTCCGACTATTGTACGAGTCTCGCGCAAAAACGGCCCTCGCTGACGTAGCTCAATCGGCAGAGCTCCGGTTTTGTAAACCGGCGGTTGTGGGTTCGATTCCCACCGTCAGCTCTCGGACGAGACGAACCGTTCGTCGTCGAGCGCCGAGAACGCGCGTGTAGCAGGAGGGGAAGGGGAGGAAGAGGAGGCGCGAATCCGGTGGGGTACCCAAGTGGCCAACGGGAGCAGACTGTAAATCTGCCGGCTAACGCCTTCGAAGGTTCGAATCCTTCCCCCACCATGCGACTCGTGAGGCGAGTCGAGCGGGAGTAGAAGTCGCGGGAGTAGCTCAGTTGGTAGAGCGCAAGCCTTCCAAGCTTGATGTCGCGGGTTCGAGCCCCGTCTCCCGCTCGTAGCCGAGTAGTGAAAGTGAAGCCGGACGTGGTTGAAGGAGTGCTCGCGTAGCTCAGTTGGTAGAGCACACCCTGGGTAAGGGTGTGGTCACCGGTTCAATCCCGGTCGCGAGCTCCTGGTGAACAAGATTGAGTGAGTTCGAAAGAAGTGCGGAACAAGCAGCCGGTCGGAAGGCACGGGCCTTTCGGCGGGCTGTCGGCTGTGTAGCGACGACTCCTGCACTGCTGCAACCTGGGAGCTGATGCCGAATGCCACGAGAAAAAATCATCCTCGCCTGCGGCGAGTGTAAGAATCGGAATTACTTCACGACGAAGAACAAGCGCCTGCATCCGGAACGCGTGGAGTGGAAGAAATACTGCGCGCGTTGTGACAAGCATCAGGTCCACAAGGAAACGAAGTAACATGGCCGTCGACGTCGCACGACCACCGCAGGGCGCGCCACCCGCGCCGGCGGGGAGCAGCTGGTGGGCGCGGCTCATCGCGTTCTACCACGGCGTAATTGCGGAGATGAAGAAGGTCACCTGGCCCGATCGAGGTCAGGTGCAGCAGGCCACGATCGCCATCATCATCTTCGTGCTCGTCCTCGCATTGTTCATCACTGTGCTCGACTGGGCACTCAGTCTCGTGTTGGTGCGCGGGATTCCGTCGCTCTTCGCACGATGAGCGCAATGGAACACCGCTGGTACGCCATTCAGACGACGGCTGGGCATGAGAACAAGGTCCGTTCGCTGATTCAGCGGAAGATCGAGCTCGATACTCGACCAGCCGAGGACCGACCGATTCGTCAGGCACTCGTGCCAACGCAGGAAGTGGTCGAGATCAAGAACGGCAAGAAGGTCACGGTCGAGCGCAAGCTGTATCCGGGGTACGTGCTCGTCGAGATGGTGATGAATCAAGAGACGGCGCACGTCATCAATTCGATTCAGGGCGTAATCAAGTTCGTCGGTCACGACCAGCGCTTCCCGCAACCATTGCGACCGGACGAAGTGAACCGCCTTCTCGGCATCGCCGACGAGACGGAGCAAGAAGAGCCGAAGGAGGAGATTCCGTTCCTCGTTGGGCAGGCGGTGGCGATCACGGAAGGGCCGTTCACCGACTTCAATGGAACGGTCGAAGAGGTGATGCCGGACAAGGGGAAGGTGCGCGTTTCCGTCAGCCTCTTCGGACGGCCGACGAGCGTTGAGTTGGATTACCTCCAGTTGAAGGGGTACTGACGCTGCGGTACTGAAGACGGCGAAGTGGTGGGCCGAGCGAGCGCGAACCGTCGGCGCTCAGTGATGAAACGCTCGATGCT
>JANWKK010000009.1 GCA_025451425.1 Gemmatimonadaceae bacterium | reverse complement strand
TGCCGAGACCCGGGTTGCATTACGCACCGGTGAGGCCAGTACTCGTTTTCAGGTCAGTCAATGGGGACATACAGCGCTAAACCGCGCGATATCACACAAGAGTGGTTCGTCGTCGATGCCGAGGGCCTGGTGCTCGGCCGCCTCGCAAGCGAAGTCGCGAAGATCATTCGCGGAAAGCACAAGCCGATGTTCACGCCGCATATGGATACCGGCGACGGCGTCATCATCATCAACGCGTCGAAGATTCGCGTCACCGGGCGTAAGGCGGAGAATAAGGAGTACTTCCGGCACACCGGTTACATGGGCCATGCCCGGTTCACCCCGCTCGGCACGATGCTGCAGAAGCATCCCGAGCGCGTGATCGAGAAAGCCGTGTACGGCATGCTGCCGAAAACAGCGCTGGGCCGACAGGTTCTTCGCCGCAAGCTGCGCGTGTATGCAAACGCTGATCATCCGCACGTCGCGCAGCAGCCCAAGACACTCTCCTTCAGCCACCTGAGCGACAAGTAACATGGCCGATACAATTCATGCGATCGGCCGCCGCAAGGAAGCGGTGTGCCGAGTGTACGTGAAGCCGGGTTCCGGCAAGTGGGACGTCAACGGTCGCACGCTGGGTGACTACTTTCCGCGTCCGTCGCACGTTACGTCGATTCAACAGCCGTTCACGGCGACTGACACCTTGGGTCGGTACGACGTGAAGGCGAACGTCGACGGAGGCGGCTCGACCGGACAGGCGGGCGCGTTACGACTCGCTGTCGCCCGGGCGCTGGTGCTGGTCGACGAGGCGCATCGTCGCAAGCTGCGCGATCTCGGACTTCTCACTCGTGATGCGCGCGCTGTCGAGCGAAAGAAGCCGGGTCGTCCGAAGGCCCGTAAGCGATTCCAGTTTAGCAAGAGATAATCGTCATGCCTGACATGCAGCCCACGGTCGAAGAGCTTCTCGCTGCTGGCGTCCATTTCGGACACCAGACGCGTCGCTGGAATCCCAAGATGCGCCGGTTCATTTTCGCCGAGCGTAACGGGATTCACATCATCGACCTGCAGAAGACTCTCCGGCAGATCGAGATCGCGCAGAAGCTGGCGCGCGACGTCATCATGCGCGGCGACAACGTGCTCTTCGTATGCACGAAGCCGCAGCTCGCACAGATCGTCCGTTCCGAAGCCGAGCGATCCAGTTCGATGTTCATCACCGAGCGCTGGCTCGGCGGTCTCCTCACAAACTTCACGACGGTAAAGAAGCAGATCCGCCGCATGAAAGATCTCGAGACGGGGTCGGAAGCAGGCGGTGAGTTCGAGAACTACACGAAGAAAGAGCAGCTGATGCTCACGCGTGAGTCGGACAAGCTGAAGAAGTATTTGCACGGCATCCGATCGATGACGCGTCTGCCCGGTCTGCTGTTCATCGTCGACTCCAAGAAGGAGCGCATCGGCGTCAACGAGGCAAACAAGCTCAATATTCCCATCGTCGCGATTGCCGACACCAACGCGGATCCGGATCTCATCACCGTTCCGATCGCGGGCAACGACGACGCGATTCGCTCGGTAGAGCTGATCACCAAGGCGATCGCCGATGCGATTGTCGAGGCGCGGCAGTCGGCACCGGTACGCGAAGAGGTCGAGGAAGGCGAGATGACGACCTACAGCTCCGATCGCGGCAGCGAGCCTGCCGAGGAAGGTGAGAAGAGACGCCGGCGACGGCCGCGGCGTCGCCGCGCGAAGCCGGAGGCGATCGCAGCACGGCTCAAGGCTCCGGGTGAAGGGGATGGTACTGAGGGCGGCGGGGAATCGGGTGACGGAGCAGAGGAAGCGGAGTAAGCTCTGGACGCGAATAGATTTCTTGGCGCCGCCGGCTGATGCCGGCGGCGTTTCCACGACAGCACGGCAGGTTTGATATGACGACGATGGTGAGTCCCAAAGACGTGAAAGAGCTCCGCGACCGGAC
The DNA here is from genome assembly GCA_025451425.1 of Gemmatimonadaceae bacterium. Next base: position 5,815 of record JANWKK010000009.1, on the reverse strand, counting down.
CGGCGCGGGCATGATGGATTGCAAGAAGGCGCTCGAGGAGACTAGCGGCGACATCGACAAGGCCGTTGAGTATCTGCGAAAGAGCGGCGCCGCCAAAGCGGAGAAGCGCGCGGGGCGGACGGCGAGCGAAGGCGTGATCGGCCATTACTTGCACCACAATGGCAAGATCGCGGTGCTCGTCGAGCTCAATTGCGAGACGGATTTCGTGGCCCGCAACGAGGAGTTCCAGCAGGTCGCGAAGTATGTCGCCGAGCACATTGCGGCGGCGGCGCCGATCGCTGTGGACAAGGAGCAAATCCCGGCCGAGAAAGTCGAGCAAGAACGCCGGATTTTCATTGAGCAGGTGAAACAGAGCGGCAAGCCGGCGAACATGATCGACAAGATCGTCGACGGGAAGATCGAGGCGTATTACAAGGACGTCGCGCTCCTCCACCAAGCGTGGGTCCGCGATCCCAAGAAAACGATCGGTGATCTCGTAAAGGAACTGTCTGCGAAAACGGGCGAGAACGTGCAGGTTCGACGCTTCGTGCGGTATCAACTCGGCGAGGCGTGATCATCGAGACACGATCAGAAAGTGCTAATCAAATGAGGCACGACACGGACCCTAGCAGCGCTCACGCTTGAGCGAGCTCGCGTACCCACGCGTCCTCCTGAAACTCTCCGGCGAGGCCCTCGCCGGAGAGAAAGGTCCGTTTGATTTCGCAACTGTCGATCGTGTGGCCGACGAAGTCGCCGCGGTGGTGAAAGCCGGCGCGTCCGTCGGCCTGGTCATCGGTGGCGGCAACATCGTACGCGGTCGTCTCGTCTCGGACATGGGCGTCGACCGCGTGACGGGCGACTACATGGGGATGTTGGGTACCGTCATCAATGCGCTCGCGGTACAGGACGTACTGGAACGCAAGGGACTCAATACCCGCGCGATGACGGCAATCCGAATGGAGGAGGTGGCTGAGCCGTACATCCGTCGGCGTGCCCTCCGGCACCTCGAGAAGGGGCGTATCGTCATCTTTGCCGCGGGAACGGGGAATCCATACTTTTCCACCGACACTGCAGCCGCGCTGCGCGCGATTCAGATGAAAGCGAGCGTCATCATCAAGGCGACGAGCGTCGATGGCGTGTACTCGGCCGACCCGAAGACCGACCCGAACGCGAAGTTTTACGAGGAAATCAGCTTCCGCGACGTCATGCTACAGAGCCTGAAAGTGATCGATCAAACCGCGATCACACTCTGCAGTGAGAACCACCTGCCGCTGATCGTTCTCAACATCCACCGTCCAGGCGCGTTCGTGGCCGCTGTGCGCGGCGAACGCGTTGGCACTCTGGTTCGATGATGACTATTCAGCAAATTACAAAAGACATGCGTGCCGCGATGGACAAAGGCATCGAGAGCACGCGCCGCGAGTTCACCTCCATTCGATCCGGCAAGGCGGCGCCGAACATGCTCGACACCGTACGCGTCGACATGTATGGCACATCCATGGCGCTCAACCAGGTCGCGCAAGTTTCGGCGCCCGAGCCTCGCCTCCTGATCGTCACGCCGTTCGACAAGTCACAGGCGAAGGCCATCGAGAAGGCGATTCGCGAGTCGGATCTCGGGCTCGATCCGTCCTCGCAGGGCGCGATGATCCGAGTACCCTTGCCGTCCATGAACGAGCAGCGGCGGAAGGAGCTTGTGAAAGTCGTCCACAAGCTGGCCGAGGAAGGGAAAATCGCCGTTAGGCACGCCCGAACGCACGCGCGGGAGACGCTCAAGAAGCTCCAGGGCGTCTCCGAGGACGACGTCAAGCACGCCGAAAAGGAGCTCCAGAAGGTTCACGACGACTACATCCACAAGATCGACGACTTGATCAAGGCCAAAGAGGCCGAGATCATGGAAGTCTGAGCTCCGCACCGGCTCAACCCGTGCCGCGCGCGACGCCGGAGTTCTCGTGTCGGAGCTGACGCGGCGCGTACTTGTCGGTGTCATTGCCGCGCCATTGGGCGTGGTGATCGTGTTCGCCGGCGGCGCCTCGCTGGCCGCACTGCTCGCGATCCTCTCGGCGCTCGCCGCCTGGGAATTCTTCCGGATCGCTCGCGCGACCGGCCTAACGCCGATGGAGGACATCGGGATTCCCTTGGCCGGCGTCGTACCGCTCTTCGTGCACGCTCGCTATCTACGTCTCTTCGAGCTGCCGCTCTCTGCGTTGGCGGTCATCGTACTCGCCATTCTCGCCCTCGCGATATTCATTCGAGGTGCCAACGGGAAGCCGCTTGGCGCGGCGGCGTCGACCGTGTTCGGTGTGATGTACACCGGCGGAATGCTCAGCTTTGGATACGCCATTCGTTACCACGAATACGTGATCGACTCGGTGCGTGTGCCGTTAGGCGGCGTTGCCGTCGCCGCGGGGGGACTCCTCCTGCTGCTTCCGGTACTCCTCACCTGGGCCTCGGACATCGGCGCCTTCTTCGTCGGCCGCGCATTTGGGAAACGAAAGCTGATGCCCTCCGTAAGCCCAGGGAAAACGGTCGCCGGCGCGGTGGGCGGGCTCGCGGCAACGGTGCTCGTTGGCTGGCTCTATACGCGCTTCATCTTGACGCCGTCGACGCAGCTCGCCTTCGTGCGCGGAGGAATCTTTGTCTTTGCACTGCTCGTGAGCGTCGCAGCGCAAATTGGTGACTTGGCCGAGTCGCTGCTCAAGCGTGAGGCAGGCATGAAGGACAGCTCGCACGTCATCCCAGGGCACGGCGGCGTGCTCGATCGATTCGACAGTCTGCTCTTCGTGCTGCCGGTGGCCTATGTGCTGTTTACCATGTTGCTCGTTTGGGCGCCGCCGCGATGACGAAACGGCGCGTCGCGATTCTTGGATCGACCGGCTCGATCGGCACGACGGCGCTAAGAGTCCTTAGCCGGCAGCGGGAACGATTCGAGGTTTCCGCGCTCACCGCGTTCAATAACGCAGCGCTGCTTCGCGAGCAGGAAGCGGAATTCCAGCCCGCGTTCGTCGGGCTGGTGAACAACGGCGCGATCGATCACGGCGCGTGGCAGTGCGGCCGCGACTGCCTCATCGCCGCAGCGACGCGTGACGACGTCGACATCGTGCTCAATGCCGTGGTTGGTGCGGCGGGTCTGGACGCCACGCTTGCTGCTCTCGAGCACGGCAAGCGCGTCGCGCTCGCGAACAAGGAGACACTCGTTATGGCGGGCCATCTCGTTCAGAACGCGCGCGTGCGCGGGAAAGGCGAGCTCGTGCCTGTCGACAGCGAGCACAGTGCTATTCTCCAGTGCATCACCGGCGGCTCCGGCGTCGACGTGAGGCGGGTGATCCTCACGGCGTCGGGCGGACCCTTTCGGCATTGGACACCGGAGCAGATCGAGCGCGCGACGCTCGCCGAGGCACTCCAGCATCCCACGTGGCGCATGGGACGAAAGATCACCATCGACAGTGCGACTCTTGCGAATAAAGCCCTCGAGGTCATCGAGGCACATTATCTGTTTGGTTTAGCGTTCGAGCAGATCGATGTCGTTGTTCATCCCCAAAGTGTCGTGCACTCGTTCGTGGAATTCGTCGACGGCAGCGTACTGGCGCAGCTAGGCGTACCCAGCATGGAGTTGCCCGTGCTGTATGCGCTAACGCACCCTGAACGGGTAGCAGATACCGGTGTACCGCCTTTCGACCCAGTCGAGCTTTCCCCGATGACCTTCGAGCACGTCCGTGTCAACGATTTTCCCGCGTTGGCGTTGGGCGTCGCTGCCGGTCGCATGGGTGGCGCCGCACCGGCAGTCTTCAATGCGTCCAATGAAGAAGCCGTTTCGCTTTTTCTCGAGGGACGGATTGGATTCGCCGACATTCCCCGCGCGATCGAATCGGCACTCGACGCGCTGGGATCGGAGAATGGTGATTCGCGCGACGCCATCATCGCCGCTGATGAGGCGGCGCGTCGCCACGTGAGGGATCGATTCCGATGTTAGCGATACTGGCACCTATACTCGTCTTCGGACTCGTGATCTTCGTGCACGAGCTCGGGCATTTCATTGCCGCGAAAACGGTGGGTGTATACGCCCCCCGTTTCTCGATCGGATTCGGTCCGTCACTCTTCCGCAAGCGGTGGGGAGAGACCGAGTACATTCTCGCCGCGCTGCCCCTGGGCGGTTACGTGCGCATGGCGTCTCGTCTCGACGAGGACGCGGCATTCCTCGAGGGCGGTGGCGAGCGCGCGCCACAGCTGGAGAATCCGGACTACGATCCGAACGCGATGATTCCCTTCGGACCGCAGCCGATACCGGAGAACAGACTGTTCGAGAGCAAGCCACTGCCTGCGCGACTCTTCATCCTGATCGCGGGCGTGACGATGAACGTCGTGCTCACGTTTGTCATTGCCATCTTCATCGCGCTGCATTTTGGTAATCCCGTCATCACGACGCGTGTCATTGGCCAGGTGCGGCCGTTGCCTAACGCGCCCGCATTCGCACAGCTCCAGCCTGGTGACACCATCCTCGCCGTGAATGGGCTGCCGGTGAGGAACTGGGAGGATGCCGTCCGTGGCATCGCGGCGAGCAAGGACAGCGTCGTTTTCCGTACGTCGCGCGCGACGGTGCGGCAGCCACTGGGCGGCAGTGCTCCCTCGCCCGAACAAATCCTCTCCTCGCTCGACTTCGAGCGTCCGGCGGTGCTGGACGCGATCCTTCCTGGGGGCCGCGCGGACCAAGCTGGCCTTCAAAGTGGCGACAGCATCGTCGCCATCGACGGCCGTCCCGTGTCGACATGGGGTCAGCTCGTAGGCGTGGTGAGTGCAGCACCTGAGCGCGCGCTTCGACTTACGCTCGTACGCCAGCAGCGAACGCTCGACGTTACGGTTACGCCAAAGGCGACGCCGGACACGCTCGCGGTAGCGCAGATCAGGACCGTCGGGAAGATTGGAGCTAGCTCGAGAATTCCGACGGATCGCGAGCAAATGCCATTCGGGACCGCGGTCGTGGCAGGCAGCAGGATGACGCTGTTCATGGCGGGCGCGATCGTGGACATCGTGAAAAAGCTGGTAACGAGAGAGATCTCGGTGAGCCAGCTGAGCGGACCGGTTGGCATCACCCGCATGTCGGTCGAGGCAGCGCGGAGCGGGCTCGAGAGCTTGTTGACGCTCATCGCCCTGCTGAGCGTGAACGTCGCGATCCTGAACATGCTGCCGATCCCCATTCTCGACGGCGGTCAGATCGTGATCAACGTGCTCGAATCGGCGAAGGGGAAGCCGTTCAGCCTTCGGACGCGCGAGTACATCCTCCGGTTTGGGCTTCTCGCGATCGCATTGCTGTTCGTCGTCGTGATGTACAACGACACGCACGGTTGGTTTGCGCGAATTGCGAACTGGCTTGGCAGGCTAAGGGGCTAGGGCAAACGCCTCGAACGGAACTGGCGACATTGAGGCATCAGCTCGGGCCCTTTCGAGCTGGCCTTCACGCATCTCACCCAGGACACCGAGCCCAGAGGCGAGATGCAAGCCGAGAGCGCACAGAGGTCAGAGAACTACTTCAGCAATCAGAGTCAGCGGCGAGAGGCGAGACAAACAGCTCAGCGGTGAGCGGAATTGATCCCGACTAACGAGATTTGCCGCTCACGGCCGAGATCTCATCGCTGAGCTGAACTCTCATCGCTGAGCTGAACTCTCATCGCTGAGCTGAACTCTCATCGCTCGCCGCTGGCTCTCATAGCTGAGGTGGTTTTCTGATCTCTGTCCGCTGCCAGCTTGCCTCTCGCGTCTGGGCTCGCTTTCCCGGGCGAGCCGCCAACACGGCTATTGGAAACGGGCCCGAACTGACCGCTCACATCTCACGGCTCACCGA
>JANWKK010000008.1 GCA_025451425.1 Gemmatimonadaceae bacterium | reverse complement strand
GCGCGGTTCCCGCGCGCTCCCGTTCCTCGCACCCGGCCACTCTCGTTCGCCTCATCCGTCGTTAGGTGCGACTAGCGGATCTCCTCTCGGCCCAGTGCGGCGCGAACGGCTTCACGCATTGCCACCAGCGCCTCGTCGCGCGCCGCGGGCGAGTCGTCGCGAACGTGGATCTCGATGCCGTCGGCGACAGGAACGCGCCGCCAGCTCCAGGGTTGGCCGTTGTCAGACTGAACCACAGCGTCGGCGCGAACACCGAGGGCTGGCGCCAGCGACGTCGCAACGCGTCGTTCGAGCGCGTCACCGGTCAGCTCACGAAGCTCGCTCTTGATCGCGTCGAGCGTCGTGCCTTCTCGTTGACGGATTTTGATCGCGAGGAGTTGAAGGAAGTGACGGTAGTTGTATGTGGCGGCAGTTCCGGTACCCTCGGGCCTGTCCAGCAGGCCATTCGCGACATAGAAGCGGATCGACCTCGCGCTGGGCGCCACGCGTGCCGACGCGTTCGTCGGGCGCATCCCAGTCGCATCGACGAGAGCAGTGACATGAGCGGCCAAGCCACGCGCATTCCAGGGCGCGTGCCGGGCGTGAGCACGAAGCAACGAGATTGGCGACTCAGTCATGCGCGTCGGCTATTGCCGTTTCGTCCAACTTTGGGTGGGGCAGCGTGATTGTCACAGCCGTTCCCGCGTCGGCGGTACTTTCGATCGTAATCGAGCCGCCGTGCTCGTCGAGAACGCGGCGACAGAGCGCTAACCCGACACCGGAGCTGCCGGGTTTCGTCGTGAAGAACAACTCGAACACGCGGGAGAGGAGCTCCGGGGCGATGGGCTGACCGTCGTTGTGCAAACGAGAACGCCATGCTCCGCTCGGCAACGTGGTCGATGTCAGCGTGAGATCGCTGCCCTCCGGCGCCGCATCGGCCGCATTCGAAAGGACGTGCGAGAAGACGTGGGCAAGCTGCTCCGGATCGACGTCGCACACTATGCGTGGTTCCGCTGCGAGATGCCGAGCAACGAGCGCCTTGCTCTCGAGTAAGCCTCGTTTCGACATCAGCACGCCGTGCCATATGGCGTCCGGATCCGCCGACACGACGCGCAGGGGCGCCGGACTGCCGTATTCGAGCAGCGAGCTGACGACGGCGTTGAGTCGCTCGACCTCGCGAAGAATGCGGCCGACGTTCTTCTCGATCACCGGATCGTCCCGAACGCGAAAGCGCAGTAGCTGTGCAGCGGAGGAGATTCCAAACAGGGGATTGCGAAGCTCGCGAGCGATGCCGGCAGACACTTCACCGATGGCCTCGAGTCGACGCTTGTTCGTGAGGCGATTCACGACCTCGGCGCGCTCGATCGCCGACGCAACTTGCGACGCGACGCTCCCGACGATTTGCTCCAGCTCTTGCACGCGCGTCGAATCGGTTCGGCTCACGATGACGGTGACAGCGCCACGCACATCGCCACTCGTCATCGGTACCGTGATTTCCCTGGCGTGTGGGAGATCGCGCTCGACGGGAGCGAATTCATTCAGCGCACGTTGCCATGTCGGAGTCAGCGACGTCGTCAGCGATTCGGGCTCCTCATCGAATCCCACGCTGTGAGCAAGTTCGAATCGCCCCAAGCCGGTATCGAGAATGGAGATCGCGACCGCGTCGCACATTGCGACGTGTCGAATCTGTTGCGCTGCCTCGTTGAGTACTCGCTCGAGGGAAATGGTTGGTGCGAGTGCAATGGCCGCGTCGAGCACTTGTCGTTCAGTGCTCGTTTGGCTTCTGCCGACTTCTGCGTAGATCGACGGCGCGCTCATGAGTGGATATTACGAGCACCGATAATAAAGCGAAACGGCGGAGCGCCATCGCGCGCTCCGCCGTTTTCGCGAGCTACGTCGATTGCGGGCTAGCGACGGCCGCGCTTCCGAGCGCCCTTCTTGGCGCCTCCATGCTTCTTCGCGCCGCCCCGCTTTTTGGCGCCGCCCGTCTTTGCCGCCTTGCGTGCACTCTTCTTGGCGCCGCCTTTCTTGGCGCTGCCCTTCTTCGCAGCCTTTCGGGCGCCACCCTTCTTCGCGCCGGCTTTCTTGGCGCCGCCGCTCTTCTTTGCGCCGCCAGTTTTTTTCGCACTGGAGGATTTCGAAGCGGTCTTCGCTCCGCCAGAGGTGCCGCTGCTCATCCCACCACTGGTTGCGGCGCTGCCCGACGTGCCGAACGTGCTGCTGCTCGCTGTGCCAGCGGTACCACTCGTCGAAGGTCGGCGACCACCGGCGGGGAAGACTTCGGTCTCCTCCTCCTCTTCTTCGGTGAAGGTGCCCTCCTCCTCCTCGTCCTCGTCTTCGTCGGTGCTGTCCCAGAGATCATCGCTGCCGCGCGTCCCAGACGACCACCCGCTCTCCTCGTCCTCGTCCTCGTCGTAGTTGCCGCCGCCGGCACCGCCGCCGCCACCATAACCAAGATCATCCGCGTCGTCGTCGCGATCCGAGAACCGAAACTCCTCGTGCAACTCGTCACCCCGCGGCATGCGCGCCTCCTGAGGCAAATGTGATGTCAAACGTAATTAGTAAGCTGCAAGCGACCAACGTCGCGCCCTCGGCGCACGTCGTGTGCCGATCCCGCGCGCGTGCAGCATCGCCATGCGTTCGGTGATCGCACGCATTAAAACGCGTGCACGTGCATTGACGCAACACCCTAGTACAATGTCATGGCGTTTCCGTCAAGTCATCGTGCATGCAGGTCATCGCGATGACGCACGAGCGTGCATTGCGCAATCACGCGAGTTGATTGAGCGACGTTCAATCGCCGGCGGTGGGCTCGGGTACCGGTGTCACGGTGAGGTGCAACGCGACCGTTACACCGATGAAACTCGACACGCGCTAACCCGCAGGGACTTCTTAGGGATCGATGAAGGTGAGCGTCTTTCGGCGCGACACGACGCGGCGAAGCGCGGCGTAAACCTCGGGATCGAGCAGCCGTCCGACGTGCGCCTGCAGAAACTCGATTGTCTCCTGCTGCTCCATCGGCTCCCGGTAGGCGCGCTTCGAGGTGAGCGCGTCGAATGCGTCGGCCGCCGCGAGGATACGGCCCCCTACAGAAATCCGCTCAGCGTTAAGGCGACGCGGATATCCCGAGCCGTCCCAGTGCTCGTGGTGATCCTGAACGAACGTGAGTGCTTCACCCAAGTGCTTGAGCGGTGCCAGGATTTCCATACCGATGCGGACGTGCTCTTTGACGTGATCGAACTCTTCCGGCGTTAGTGCACCGGGTTTGTTGAGCACCGCCTCACGAGTACCGATCTTCCCAACGTCGTGAAGGCGGCCGGCGAGCCTCACTTGCTCGACTGCGTCTGGCGTCATGCCCAATTCGTCGGCGATCGATGCAGCCAGTTCGGCGACGCGCTGCGAATGGCCGCGGAGATAGACGTCCTTCACCTCCATCGCATTGATCAATGTTTCAGCGACACTGACCGTGAGATTGCGCAGCGCCTCCTTCTCGCGCTCGAGCTCTTCTGTTCGCTGCGCTACCTCCTCGCGGATCATTCGCTCGACACGGCGTTGCTCGATAAGGAGCGCGCGTTTGTGAAGGGCGCGTTCGATGGCGACCTCCAGATCGGCAAGCTCCACGGGCTTCATGAGATAGTCCATGGCGCCCTGCGAGAGCGACTCGGTTGCCGTGGGCGCATCATTCACAGCAGTCAGCATCATGATCGCGAGCTCGCTATCGAGCTGCAGCGCCCGCGGTACGACGTCGACGCCGGATAGCCCAGGCATGCGAATGTCGCAGAGCATCAAGACGAAGCCTTGCTGGCCCAGCTGCATCAGGGCTTCGTCTCCGGACTCCGCCGTCACCACCTCGAAGCCCCGAGTCTTGAGAAACTTGCCGATCGCACGACGGATGCTCTCTTCGTCGTCGACGACGAGCACGCGCCGCATCGGCATGTCGACGGAGCGGTTGACCGGCCGCGATCGCTCATCGGGGCGATCGGCAAAGACGGAGGCGGTGGAGGCGCTCTGATCGATCATCGGGACCAGCTGCATCAAAAGACAAGAGAGTGCGGGCGCCGGCGCCCGTTCCAACGCTCTTGAGACGCATGTTCCGCCGAAGCGGTAACGGTATCGAAGTCGAGCGCTCTCAGCGATCTAATCGCCTATGACTTCGACCTTGACAGCTTTCTGGATAAGGCCGGCGTCGTGACCGCGCTGAAGAAAGCGGCGCACGGCTTCTCGGCCACGCTCGCCATAGTCGAGCGTCCAATTGTTCACGTACATACCGACGAAGGTATCGGCCCGGTCACGCTCAAGGCCCCGCGCGTACTGCATCGCGTGATCGAGAGCTCCCGAACGATGCTCTAAGCCATACGCTATGCTGGCACGCAGGTGGCGCGAAATATCGCTAGTGAGCGCCTCGCCAAGATCCTTTCGCACGACGTTGCCTCCCAAAGGCAACGGTAGGCCGGTCTCGGCGAACCACCATTCCCCCATGTCTGCGACGAGGTGCAGGCCACGGTCGCCGAAGGTGAGCTGGCCCTCGTGAATGAGAAGGCCAAGATCGACGTCGCCGCGCTCAACCGCGTCCTCGATCTGATCGAAGCGCGTCGGCACTGGCGTGAAGTCCGGCTCATACAGGCGGAGCGCAAGGTAGGCGCTCGTGAGCGGCCCGGGGATCGCGATACGCTTGCCTCGAACATCGTCCCGCGACATGGGTCGTCGTGCGACGAGTCGTGGGCCGTACTGATCGCCCATCGAGGCGCCGTGTGGGAGAAGCGCGTAGGTGTCCGCGAGGTACGCGTACGCGTGGATCGACACCGCAGTCACCTCGAGCTCGCCGCGCAGCGCGCGCTGGTTGAGTGTTTCTATATCTTGCAGCTCGTGGACGTAGCGGAGTCCGTTGGTTTCGACCTTTCCCTGGGCGAGCGCGTAGAACATGAACGCGTCGTCAGAGTCGGGGCTGTGGGCGACGTGAATCGTGCGTGTATCGGTCACACCGTTGCTCGTTAGGGTTTGCAAGAGCTCAACGGGCGCGAATCTTCGCGAGCCGAGCGTCGATCTCGGCGACGTGCTGTTGGTACTCGGGCAACTGCTTTGCGCGCTCGGCCGGCTCGGCGGCCGCGAAGCGGCGGAGATAAGCGGTTTGTGCAGCTTTGTCGCCGCGAAGTCCCGCGGCGTCTGAAGCGAGGAGAAGGCCGAGCAGATGCTGAGGCTGAATCGAGAGAATACTATCGGCCTGCGCCTTCGCGGTCTCCTTGTCGCCGGAGACGGCGGCGATTCGCCCGAGATCATAGCGCTGATCGGCGTTGAGCTGACCCAGCATCGTATAGGCCTGCATCGCCATGGGCGCGAAGAAGCGCACACTGTCGTCGCGGCCACGTTCGTTGAGGGACATCACGCGATCGTAGAGGCGTTCCGCCCGCTCCTCGGGAGACATCTGGCTGATGTCGGGCGGTGCGCCAGCGGTTTGCGCTGCGGCGGGCACGTCAGGAGGGACGGCGGCGATCGATGCGTTCGCGCGCGAGAACCTCTGGCCCGCGACGAGGGCGATGAGCGCGACGAGAGCGATTGCAGCAACCGCCCAGGGCAGCGCGGAGCCAAAGCCACGATCTCCGGTAACCGCAAGCGCGCGAGCGTCGGCCTTCGCGCCGGCCGGCGTGCCGCAGCGATGACAAAATTTGGCGCCGGGCGTAAGCGACGTGCCACACGCCACACATTCAGCGCCCGCGAGCGGTGCGCCGCAGTTCGAGCAGAACTTCCCCGACGCCGACGATTGGCACGCGGGGCAGACCGCGGGAGTGGTGGACTTGGTGGTTGTTGGTGTGGAGGCGGGGCTCGTCATGCGGGAATTATAGTGAACGCGCGGCCCCGCCCCTACCAATCATTGTTTGTGCTTGCCGGTAGGCTCGGAGATCTGTTGGACCGTGCGCTCCGCGCGGTCCGCATCGCGCGCTTTCCGAACAATGTCGGCCTGGGCGACGATTCCCACGAGCGTGCCGCGATCATCGATGATCGGAATCCGGCGCACCTGTTCGCTCGCCATGGCTTCCATGACTTCGCTGATATCGTCGTCGACGTTGCATGTAGCGAGGCCGCTGGAGCTCATAATCTCGCTCACGCGTAAATCAGCGTCGCGGCCCTGCGCGACAACGCGAATCGCGATGTCCCGATCCGTCACCACCCCGACGAGGCGGTTGGATCCCTTGTCGTCGACAACGGGAACGATTCCAATGTCCTCGCGTTGCATGAGCTGCGCGGCCTCACGGATCGAGGCACTCGGCGTCACGTACGACGGATCTTTCGTCATTACATCCTGCACCTTCATTCCCCACCTCCAGTTGATCGAATCCGGATCTGCAACCATACGGCGCTTGGTCGGCGGCAAGCGATGTGCCCTGCAGGTTATGGCGCCGGATGGTCGTTTCGCCTTTCCATTCTCGGAATTGCTCCGCGTGCAGCAACGGCAATACGGGCAGTCGATAGGCATCCGAGCCAATAGCCAAATTGGCGGCGAGAGTGCAGATGGAGCACGAATCCTTTGACACTTCTGCAGACCGACCGATAAGTTCCGCCCGTGCCAAGCAATCAACGTCAGGATCAAAGACCGACCGAGGCCGCTGGCCGACCGCTCGTCGGCAACATGGCTGGAGCGACCAAGCGCGACGTGCTCGAGCTCGCACGAAGCCTCAACGTGCGCTTCATGCGTCTGCAGTTCACCGACATCCTT
>JANWKK010000007.1 GCA_025451425.1 Gemmatimonadaceae bacterium | reverse complement strand
GTGGCCTAGCGTATACGGGTCCTTCGATTCGATCGAGCGCGCCCAGGCGCTGACGATGTCGTAGAAGCGCTGCTCGAGATTGCGCATCCGGCGCGCGACGTCGGCGAGATCGCGCTGCGCGCGCAGCTCGGTGAAGAGGCGGTGCGAGGTGTTCAGCGCCTGTAACGTTTCCTTCTCGCGGCGCATCGCCGAGTAGAGCTCGGCCTGCTCGCGCGCGACTTCGGCGGCGAGGAGAAGATCTTCCCGAGAAGTCGCCGATGCGAAAGCGAGTCGCAAATATCCATCGGCGTCGTCCATCTTTCCCGCTTCACGAGAGATGACGCCGAGATGCTTCTGTACTTCGGCGACCGCACGCGCGTCGTGCAGCCCCTGCGCTCGCCGTAGCACACGCTCGCAGACAAGTCGCGCATCAGCGAGCAGGCCGCGGGCAATCTGCGCTTCGGCTCTGTTGCCCTCGACCATCAGCGCGGTGCTGACGTCGCCGCACGCGGCGCAAATCGCCAATGCTTCCTGATAGATCCTCTCGGCCTCGTCCCAGCGTTCCATGTCAGCGTACGCCATGCCCATATTCGTGAGCAGCTTTCCGATGAACTCATCGAGTCCGAGTTCTCGGTAGCCGGCGAGACTTGCTTCGTAATGTCGGAGCGCGCGCGGCAGATCGCCCTGCATGTTGGCGATGATGCCGAGGTTCTGATCGACCATCGCCGCGAGTTTGGTATCGTTTCCCTCACGAGCAGCACGATACGCTGCGGCATAGAGCTGCTCGGCCTCGCGGAGCATTCCGCGCTGCCAGTGCCCGATTGCCATGACGTTGTTCGCGTACGCGACGAGTGCTTGATCACCGAGGGCTACGGCAGTCGCGAGGGCGGCCGTTAGGCAGTCAACGCCTGCCGCGAAATCACCCTCGTCGAAATACAGTCGGCCAATACGGCGGAGGATGACCGAGGCCTCTGACGCGCGTTCGGGGCGAAGCAGATACAGAGCGCTTTCGTATCGACGTCTCGCCAGCTCGCGATGGCCAGCAGCTTCAGCGTGTTCTGCTTCCGCTATGAGCCCGGCAACGAGCGAACCGCTAGGCAATGCCTCGGCCGCCGGAGACGGTGTGGTCTCGGCGGCCGAAGCCTTAGTCGTTTGGGACGGCAAAGCTTTCATGGCGCGTCATCGCTCCGAAGGCGCGTCGTCGCGCTGGCTCAGAAACCGCCAAACCCGCCGTTGTCGCACGAGGCGACGACGTAACCCGAGAAGTGCTTGATCTGGAAGCTGACGTACCCAGGCACATTGACCGTCGGCTCGAGCTCGTTGACGGTCGCCTGGCCAGTTTTGGGATCGTATTGCAGCGTCGGCGCTGAGTAATAAGCGCCCTTGACCGTCTTGCCCGAGCCGAGGAGACCGCCGAGAATCGAACCGATGAGCGAGTTGTTGGAGACGTCCTGGGTGACAACCACCGGCACGGCGAACTGGAGCCCTTCAGGCTGGAACTGATAGTTGTAGACGTTGCCCGCTTTCACCGTGACGGTGATGTGCGTGGTCTGCGAGAGCGCGCCCGGGGGCACTGTGATCGACAGACCCGCCGTGCGATTCGCGGACACCGTACCAGCAGGTCCCGCGTCGAACGACCAAACGACATCCTGCTGGAGAGTCGTCGGACGCGTGACGAGCGAGACGACAATGTTGAGCAACTTGCCAACGGTGCCCACCACGCCGCCGATCAACCCGCCGAGCAGGCTCTTCGACGGTTGCGTCGCCGCTGGGTTGAGCGTGGCGCTGGGCGCGGTAGTCGCGCGATCGGCGCATCCGGCGATGACAGCGCTCGCGACGAGCGCGACGCCAACGAGTCCAAGAAGACGTTTCCGCATCGAAATATCTCCGTAGTGCGCCGGCGGACAACTACGTCGCGCGCGAACGCGAAGGTCAACTTTCGTCAATCAGCATTTACGTAATCGCCGGTCACGAAGGTGTGCTCGGCGTTTCGTGTGTCGTGAGATAGCGGTCTGCGTCAGTGCACGCCAGTGATTTCGCTCACGCGTAACGTGCCGAATGGACACGCGGTGTCAAGGAATACGACGCATCGGCAACCTTGACCGGTGATGTCGGACCGGCCGACTGCATAACGGTGCCTAACGACCGATGTGGCGAGTGATGCGTGGCGAGTGGCAAGCTCTCGCCACTCGCCACTCGAGACTCGTCACTTACTCGTATCTGAGGGCGTCGATCGGATCGAGCGCCGCAGCGCGGCGGGCAGGCCACACGCCGAACAACACACCGACGAGCGCCGAGAACGCAAATGCAAGGCCGACGGCGGCGGGCGAGACTTGCGTGTTCCAGCCGGCCGTCCGGCTCATCAACGTCGCGCCGGTCGCGCCAAGCACGATGCCGACGACGCCGCCCATGCAACACAGCACGACGGCCTCGATGAGGAACTGCAGAAGGATGTTGCGTCGCGTCGCACCGAGCGCCTTCCGCACACCGATTTCACGCGTCCGTTCGGTGACCGAGACGAGCATAATGTTCATGATCCCGATGCCACCGACGAGGAGGCTCACCGCGGCGATGCCGGAAAGCAGGAAAGTAAAGACCTGCGTCGTCTCGCCGAGCGTATTCAAAAAGTCCGCCTGGCTGCGAATCTGGAAGTCATCGGGCTTCCCCTGACGGAGACGATGCTCGCGGCGCAGCACCCGCTGAATATCTGCCATCGCCTCGGGAATCTTGTCTTCGGACTCGGCAAGAACACTGATGGATCGCAGCCGGTCGCTTCCGATGATGCGGAATCGCGCGGTATTGATCGGGATGAGAATTTGATCATCGGGGTTGCCGAACGGTGTCGCCTGACCCTTCGATTCGAGAATGCCAACAACGGTGAACTGAATGCCGCGGATGCGAATGTCCTCGCCCAGTAACGCATCCGGTGTGTCGAGGCCCATGTTCGTCGCGACCGTTGGCCCAATGACGGCGACGCGCTGACGCGCCTCGTCTTCGGCGGACGTGAACATGCGCCCCGAATGGAGCGCATATTTCCGCACCTCGAGATAGTTGGCGGACGTGCCAACGACCGAGGTGTTCGCGTTCTTATTGCCCCATTGCACCTGCAAGCTGCGGTTCATTTCCGGCTGCACGGCGAGCAGCGCCGACGCGCGCTCGTCGAGCGCCTTCGCGTCGTCCATGATCAGTTTCGCCTGCGCGTCAGCGATCGCGACGCCAAAGCCTCGCTGCTGGCCGGGATTGATGGTGAGCAGCGTGGTGCCGAGCGCGGCGATGCGATCTTTCACTGCCGCCTGAGCGCCGGTGCCGAGCGCGATCATCGCGATCACGGCCGCGACGCCGATGACGATGCCGAGCATCGTCAGCACCGAGCGGAGCTTGTTCGCGCGGAGCGCGCTGACCGCCACCGCAATCGTCTCGCCGAAGAGCATGATCTATCGTGCTCCTCGTTTAACGTCCGCCACCGCGCGGTGCGCCGCCGCCACCGCCGCCTGGACGACCGCCGGCGCCAGGGCCAGCGTTAGGCGTGAGCCCTGGGACACCCATACCCTGACGCATACGGTCGTTCTGCTGCTGCCGCTGCGCTTGCAACGCCAGCGAGGCGAGAAGGGCGACCCGCTCCCCCTCCTTGAGACCCGTCACGACTTCGGTGTAGTCAAAATTCGCTGCGCCGAGCATAACGACGCGGGCGTGATACGTCTTGTGGGCGCTGTCGGACACGAACACCAAGCCGGGGTGCGTCCGCCGGCCGAAGCCACTCATCTCGGGGCTCGACGGCTGGAGGTTGCCGCCACCGCTTTGCGCCTGCTGGCCGCCGCGATTCCCGCCGCGCTGTCCGTAGCCACCACCGGCCGCGGCGGTCTGACCACCACCCATGCCGCCGCCATTCGCCTGCATTTCTTTGCGACGGCACGCACCGGCAACACGCATGTCGATACCCGCACTCTTGTACAACTTCTCACTCTCGTCGCGCATCGCCGCGAAATCGAGCTCGCCCGCGCGCGCCTTCGCGCGGAGATCGTCGAGCTTCTTCTGTAAATCGGGCTTCTTGGCAAGCGCCGCTTTCACATCCGAGCACTGTTTGTCGGTAACCTCGATCTGCTGTCGGCCTTGGCCGGAGCCCTGCTGCGGCTGCTGGAACGCTTCACCCTGCGCTGTGATCGACACTTCGCCTTGTGCGGTCGCGACCCGAGTGCGCCCCGATGCCGATGGCGCGTTTGCACCGTCGGCGCGTGAACGGCCAAAGCCATTCTGCATCTGTGCGCGAACTTCTGCGTTCACGCTGTCCGCGTTGAGGCCGAGCATCTGACCGGTCGCGGCAGCCTCACGAACGTTTTTCAGTGCGTCGTTAGGTACCGCGAGCACGTCGTTGACCTGATCGACGAGCACCGATACCTCGCCGTTCATGCCAGGCTTGAGCAAACCCTCAGCGTTGTCGAGCGTCACAAGCACCGGAAACATCGTCACGTTCTGCTGAATCGTCGCGTTGGGCTCGATCTTCTCGACGACGCCCTGGAAGCGACGGTCCGGGAAAGCATCAATCGCCACTGCCGCCGTCTGACCAGAGCGGACCTGGCCGATGTCGGTCTCGTTGAAAAACGCGCGGACCCGGACTTTTCCGAGATCCGCCATCGTGAGGAGCGTCGTGCCCCCCGTCGCGGAGCTGGTTGCGGACGTGATGACCTGGCCGAGCGAGACTGTCTTCGTGAGGATGGTGCCGGCGGTGGTGGCGTTCACCGTGGCGTCCTCGAGACGCTGCTTCGCGAGGTCGAGGTTGGCGGCCGACCGAATCGCCCCCGCTTTCGCGTTCTCGAACACGAGCGACGCATTCTCGTATTCCTGCGACGTGATGACCTTCGCCTTGAACAGCTCGTCGCTGCGCTTCTTCTGCGCCTCCGATACCTGGAGCTGCGCCTGCGCCGCCTTGAGGTCCGCCTCGGCCTGATTGTACTGGTTCTGGACGTCTCGCGTGTCGATTTGCACGAGGAGATCGCCCGGTTTCACGAGCGTGCCAGTCTCCACGGGCATCTTTGTGATCAATCCGGAGGCTTTGGACTTCACCTCGACAACGGTGATCGGCTCCACGGAGCCTGTCGCCTCGGCGTCGATGACGATCGTGCGGTGCATCACAAGCGCCGTCTGTACGAACGGCGCCCTGTCCTTATTTCCCGTACACGCGGCGGTGCCGACGATGGCAAGCGCCAGCGCGAAAAATCGCTTCTCGAGAGGGTTCTCCAGGTGGGGAAGGTGCATCCTGGAGTATACGCAGGCCCCGAGCGATCTGCTGTGCCGACACGAGGTGCCAGGTGTTAGGTGCTAGCAGAGAAGTTCCAGCACCTAGCACCCAGCGCCTAGCACCTAATACTTCGCACCTAACACCTAGCAGTTACTGGAGATCGCGCCCGATGATGGCTTCGATTTGCGCCCGCGCGAGCCGGTAGTTGAAACGCGCCTGGATCATAGCTGCGCGCTGCTGATTGAGCGTCGTCTGGGAGGTCAGGAGGTCGAGTAGTGTCGATGCACCGAGCGCATAGCGCTGCTGCTGTACGCGCAGGTCCTCATCGGCGGATGCAATCGAGGCTTGCTGGATCTGAATCTGCTCCTGTGCCGCACGGAGCGACGCCAACTGCTGTGTGAGACCCTGCTGTGCGGCCAGCCGGGCATCGCGAAGCGTTACATCGGCGTTTTGCTCACCGACCTTCGCCTGCGTCAACGCGTACTCGCGTTGATAGTTGTTGAACAACGGATACGACGCGCTGAACGAGAACGTGTTCGCGTACGGGTAGAGGCGATCGATGGTCTTGTCGCCCGTGCCATAGGGGGCATAACCGCTACCGCCTCTCGAGAAAGTGAGGTCGAGCGTCGGGAAGTAGTTTGTTTTCGAGGAGCGCACAGCGGCTTTCGCCGAGACAAGGTTTGCACTCGCCTGCGAAACGCCGGGCCCTTGCTGCGCAAGCTGTACGAGAGCGACGCTGTCGATCGGCGCGAGGGGCTGCTCGAGCGTGTCGCTCGGCTGTGCGGTTACCAGGTATGGCGCAGCGACGAGTCGCGTGAGCGACGCGCTCGCGATGCGGAGGTTGTTCTGTGCGGTGACGAGCGCGAGTTGCGCGTTGCCGACTTCGATGACGGTACGGAGTGAGTCGGAGAGCGTAGCGGCGCCGGCACGAACACGAGCCGCAGCCGCCGCCTGGTCGGCCTGGGCCTGATCCAACTGCGCGAGCGCAGCCACTTCCATTTCACGGGAAGCGAGAATCGCGTAGTACGCCGTCTTCACCTGCAGCGCCACGCTGAATTGCTGCGCGATGTCGTTCGCTTCGGCGGAGCCCACGTCGGCTTTCGATTGCGCGATCTGGTAGAACCGCATACCGCCGTCGAAGATGCGCACCGATGCGCGGAGTCCCGTCGAGTACGACCACGGATGCGGCGGATTGAATGGCACGATCACGCCGCTCTGTCCAACTCGATCGCCGGTTTGCTGCGACTGGCCTGCCGTGATCGACGCGTTCGGGATGAACGCCGCGTATGCCGCGCGCACCGAGGCGTTAGCCACCGTCGTTGCCCCGCGCGCCTGAACGGTGAGTGGGGAGTTGCGCTGAGCGAGGTCGATCGCGCGCTCCAACTCGATCGGATGGAAGGAGGAGTCGCTGTCGATCGACACGCGGCGAACGGTGTCACGCGCCGACGCCAGGGTCACGGGGGTCCCCTGTGCGAAGATCCCCCGCGCGAGGCAGGGGATCGCGAGGAGAATGATCAGTGTCTTCTTCATTTTCCCTTCTGTTCCAATGTGCGGTGCGTCTCGCTTCGACGCACACTGTCTTCGTACTCTCGTGTACGGCGCGTGAGCTCGCGCCGGGTTGAATCCTCGCTGACGCGCGTCTCGAACTTGGCGCGTTGCTGAGGTGTGAAAATACGATAGAACTGCGTTCGCGTATTCGCGCGCACGCTATCTATCTGCGGCCGTACTGGCTTCAAAAGTGAGTCGACGCGGCGGTTCTTCTCGTCGATCACGGAATCCATGGCCTCGCGCTGTGCGAGCGTCAGGCCCAGATCCTCGTACATCGCCGTGCGCGCCGCCCACGAGTGATCCTTGCTGTTGTTCCGCATCACGCGGTCGGCGGAGAATCCAACGACGCCACCGACGAGCACCGCGCCGAGAAGGAACATCAGCGCCTGTTGCTTGGAGCGCTGCATTATGGTCTCCCGTTGCTTCTGTCCTT
>JANWKK010000006.1 GCA_025451425.1 Gemmatimonadaceae bacterium | reverse complement strand
GACGGACAGGCCAGCTGGCCGCGAATCGGAGAGAGTATGCAACACGGCGCGAACGAGCGGATGCGCCATCGTGGCGGCGACGCCTTCGCTCGTGCGAAAAACCTCGACACCTGGCTGCTTTGCCTCGGGCGCATCGGTATCGACGTAACAGCGGCCTCGGATGAACATCTCCGGCACTCGAGTCGGCGTCGGCTCGCTCTCCACCGCGCGGCCGGCATGACACAGCAACGACCGCCGGAACGTGCGGTTTCGCACGTAGTCGAAATACTGCTCGTACTGGAGGTTGTCGTTGGACCACGAGCGCAGCTTCGTCCGCAGCTCCGGGCTGAGCTGCGTGTCTACAAGAGACGCCGTTGCTTCGGTGATGTATTGAAGACCGACTGAGGCCGCTCGTCGTGCAAAGTCGATGAAATAGATCGGGTGGTTCTCGGACTCGAGCTCCTCGTGCATGAAGTACGATTCGCTCGCGTCGTGCAGCGTGTGGATCTCTTCCTGGAGAACGGCCGCGTACACCTCGTCCGACTTCGGGACGGCCTTCGCGACGGACTCGAGCAGATCGCGAGCGCGCTGCACGCGCTCTGACGGACTGAGCTCCGGCCGATCGTGAAAAAGCATCATCTCGCGGACGAGAGCGCGTGCGTGCCACCCGGGATAGGTATTGTAACTGACATACGCAATCCCGTCCCTTACGAGATTGCGCGAGCAAACGGTGAGGATGGCGTGCTGGACCTCGGGCGGTACCCACGAGTACACACCGTGGCTCACGATATAGTCGAACATACCGAAGTCCTCGTGGACCTCGGCGACGCTCATCGCCTCGAAGCGGACGTTGTCGACGCCGATGGTTCGTGCGGCGGCTCGAGCGCTCTCGATCTGTCGCCGGGACAGATCGATCCCGACGAACGTGCTCTCCGGAAACGTGATCGCCATCGACAGCAGATTCCCGCCGGTCGCACACCCAATGTCGAGCACTCGGCAGCACCTAACGTCAGGCGTCGTGAGTCCGCGGAGGCGCGCAGCGGCGGCTATGTAGTCGGGACGGGTACCCCCAATCGCCCCGCCGCCGTATGGGACTGCGTCGTAGCTAGCTGAGAGGGCAGCGGAGGGCGAGTCGGCGACGTGTGCGCACATGCGAAGAGGGGAACGCGAGCGGCCAAGTTGGGGATCCGCCAAGGCGAGTGCAACAGGGCACTAGGGGCTAGGGGCTAGGGGCTCGGGACTCGGGACTCGGGACTCGGGACTCGGGCGTGTTGAAAAGAGTATTGTTTCCTAGCCCCGAGCCCCGAGTCCCTAGCCCCTTGTCCGGGCCAGCCATACTTTTGGCGCCATGCGGCAGATGCAGCCCGTGCTCTGGACGAAGGGCGTCCTGCTCAGCCCACAGCACTTCCAGACCCAGGACCGGTTTCTCGAGGACCTCCTCGAGTTCCAGCTTTCGTCGCTGGTCTTCAGTCCGTGGGGATTTCGGCATTTGGAGATCGACCGTGAGGCGCTGGCGGGCGGAAGCTTCGCTATCGCCGCAGCCTCGGGCATATTCCCGGACGGCTTGCTCTTCGACATGCCGCTGTCGGACCCGACACCACCGCCCAAGCAGCTCGAGGGTGCGTTCGAACCCGATCAGCAAACGCTCGACGTCTACCTCTCGATTCCCGAGTACCGCTACGGCGGGCACAATGTCTCCGCCGCGCAGCGCGAGCGCGACACGCGTTATCGCGCGGAAGAGCTGCTACGCCGCGACGAGACAACCGGACGCTCCGAGCGACCCATTCAGGTAGCGCGCAAGAACATCCGGGTTCTGTTCGAGGGCGAATCCACTGAAGGAAGCACCGTCCTTCGCGTCGCTCGCCTAACGCGGACAGCGACCGGCGATTACCAGCTCTCCTCTGCGTTCGTTCCTCCGCTCATCGACGTCGAGGCAAGCGAGTACGTGATGGCGATCGCGCGTCGTCTGGTGGAGATACTATCGACGCGGAGCACTCAGCTTTCAGGGATGCGGCGCCAAAAAAATCAGAGTCTCGCTGACTTCGGCATTGCCGACGTCGCGAGTTTCTGGCTCCTCTACACGATCAACAGCCATCTACCGCTGCTTCGCCATCTGTACGAGACGCGGCGCGGACATCCGGCCGTGCTGTTCGAAATGATGCTCGAGCTGGCCGGCGCGCTCACGACGTTCTCGATGCGCATTTACCCGCGCGACCTGCCCGCGTACGAGCACGATGAGCTTGGAGCGTGCTTCACGAAGCTCGATGAACAGCTGCGCGAGCTGCTCGAGACGGTGGTACCCGCGAACACGGTCTCGATTCCCTTGCGCATCGTGCAGCCGTCGGTGCACGCCGCGGCGCTGGATCAGGACAAGTATCTGAGCGCGCCTCAGATCTTCCTCGCCGTCTCGTCGACGTCGTCCACAGTTCGCGCGAACGAGCTGGTGCAACGAATTCCGAGTTTGCTCAAGGTGAGCGCCGCCGGCCAGCTCGATCACTTGATTCGTCAGGCGCTCGCGGGAATCACGCTCACGTACGTTCCAACGCCGCCAACCGCCGTTCCGGTGAAGCTCAACTACCACTATTTCCTGCTTCAGAAGGCAGGACCGGAATGGGAAGCTGTCGCTCGCGCCCGCAACATTGCCGCGTACGTTCCGGCGGAGCTGGGGGAAGTGCAGTTGGAGCTGGTGGTGTTGCTAGGGGCTAAGTGATAGGTGATAGGTGATAGGTGATAGGTGCTAGGTGCTAGGTGTTAGGGGCTAGAAATGCAAAACCCCGTGAGCTCGCCTCGCGGGGTTCTGCTTTCTAGCACCTAGCCCCTATTTCCGAAACACCACGTACGCTACGATCGCGACCGTCAGCAGAAGCACGACGCCGAGAGCGATGATGAGCGGCACCATCGACTTCGATGCCTTCTGACTAGACGCGGCCGCGCTTGCGGCTGCCGGTGGTTGGATCGCGATCGGCGGTGGCGGTGGTACCGCGACGCGCCCAAGGATACGCGTGTATTCGCTCTGTGCCGCGCTACCGCCGAACATGCTCCCGGCGCCTGCGGCGGGCGGCGCGACTCCCCACGGTGATGGAAGCGTCGCCGCCGCGTTGGGCGCGTTCGACTGCACGTTAGGCAAGCCCGTAACCTCCGGTAGTCGTGGCCCGCTCGGCGAAATAGGGGGCGAAGGCATGCCCAGCATGGGCGCGGGGAGCGAGCCTCCGAACGACGGCATCGGCGGAGTCGGTGCGCCTAACGATGGAGGGGGGAGGACAATCGGGGGCGCCGCGCTCGGCATTGGTGGCGGCATCAGATCAGGCCGCGGCGGCTGATCGAGCGAACGCGGTGGCTCGCTCGGCAGGCCAAACGACGGCGGAGCCGACATCGGTGGCGCGGCCGAAGGAGCCATCGACCCCGGGGGCGCGCTCGTCGCGGAGAGTCGCTGGAAGAGCTGTGTGAACTCGCCTCCACCATTTTGCGGTGGCGGTGCACTCGGTGGCGGTGCCAAGGGTCCCGGCGACTGATGAAAATCCGGAACTGGCATGGGTTGCATGACCCGTCCTGCTCCGGGCGTCGGTGCAGCAGGCTTGGGCGTCTCCGCCGGCAACTCGTCCGGCAACCGCGTTTCGCCGATTCGCCCGAAGATCGCCGTGAAGCCGGCGCCACCCTCCGTTGACGCTGGCGACGGAGGTGTAGCCGATGGCGCCGGACGAGGCGCGGCTTTATGCGCCTCGATGATCAACGTCGGAGAATCGACGTCCTCTCGCTTTGGGGCGATCGGTGTCGGCTCCGCTCGAGATGCGGGTGCACGCCTCGGTTCGCCTGAGTCCACCTTCCCGAAAATCCTCGTGAAGTCGCCAGCCGGTTTTGCAGCTTCTGGCGGCGGCGGGGGCGGAGCCGCTGGCGCTTGCCGCTGCGGCGTGTGTTCTTCGACTCTGGACGCCATTACTGGAGGAGCGGCCGGTGTTTCCATTTTACTGAACGCCCGTGTGAACTCCCCTGGCGCATGTGGGGCCATCTTGACGGGCGGTGGCGTCTGCGGCGCCGCGACGGGCACACTCACGTGGTCCAGCCAGGTCGTGAAGTCCACGAACGAGCTAATGAAGAGCGGTACCGCTACTGGAGAGCCATCGACATCCACGATTTCCAGAAGCTTTTCGCGGGCTGGCGGCTTCAAGGCTTCGAGACGCGCAAGAGTTGCCGATCGCTGCTCTGGCGTCTCGGAATCCAGGTAATGCACCATCACCATTCGCCCGAGCGCGACCTGCTGGGCAAGGAAGCTGCGCGCGCCGCGCGTGGCGACGTTTTTCAGGAGTCGGTATTTGGAGGCGAAATCAGTGCTTGTCATCGGCGACCCGCGGGGGGTACGTTAACGCCCAGCGGCTGACGCGTGCCAGCGATATCCACCCGGGCAATGACGGACCAAAAACACCCCCAGCGGTTCCCCGCGGGGGCAGGGGCACCCAATCTAGTGCCGTCGCGCGCCGTGCGCCTCTCGTTTGCCGGCACTGCGAATCGATCGAAGGACGGACGGAGATGAAGCAGCTTTCGCGCGTAGTCTGGAACGAAGGTATGCACCTGGCACAGCATCACTTCCAGGCGCAGAGCCGGTATTTCGAGGACGCGATTCAATTCGCGATCTCGAGTCTCTTCTTCGCCCCGTACGGACTCGTTGGCTGTGAGCTCGACTCTGAGGCAATTCGCAACGATACCGTCTCGTTGATTCATGCCCGCGGCATGATGCCGGATGGACTGCCCTTCGATATTCCGGCTAGCGACACCGCGCCGGAACCAATCGACGTTCGCGAGCTTTTTTCGCCGACGCAGCAGTCGCATTTGGTTCTTCTGACCATTCCTGCATATCGCGCCGATCGGCCCAACTTCGGCCAGAACGGCGAGACCAATGGCTCACACGCGCGCTACCAGGCCGAAGCCGCACCGATGCTCGACGACACGACCGGTCGCGACGAGAAGTCGGTGAGCCTGGGCCGCAAGAATCTGCGTCTCGCTCTGGATATCGAACAGGTCGAGGACCTGGTCTCGCTTCCCATCGCCCGCGTCAAGCGAGACGGTGCGGGTCACTTCATGTATGACCCCGAGTATGTGCCTCCCTGTGTGCAAGTCGGCGCGAGCACGCGGCTCATGCAACTGCTCGGACGTCTCATCGAGATACTCGACGCGAAAAGCATTTCGATGGCGCGAGGCAGACGCGGCAGCGCCGAGGAATTTGCGCGACAGGAAGTGGCGAGCTTCTGGCTTCTGCACGCGATCGATTCGAGTCTACCGGCGCTTCGACACATCGCGCAGATCAAGCGCGTCCATCCTGAGCAGTTGTACGTGGAGCTGGCCCGGCTTGCGGGAGCCCTCTGCACCTTCGCGCTCGACGCTCATCCGCGCACTCTTCCTCTTTACGATCACGATCACCCACAGGAAAGCTTCGACGCGCTCGACAAACACATCCGCGCGAATCTGGAGCTAGTGACTCCGGCAAGCCGAACCGTCGTGCCGCTGAAGATGACGACGCCCTTCCTGTACACGGGCGCAATCGCCGATCAGCGTGCGTTCGGTCGCGCGCGTTGGATCCTTGGTGCGCGTTCGTCGCTCACTGGCGTGGAGCTCGCCGCGCGCGTGCCGCAGCTCGCGAAAGTGTGCTCAGCCAAATTCACTCTCGAGCTCGTCCGACGCGCATTCCCGGGCTTGAAGTTGCAGCACATCCAGTTTCCGCCAGCTGCGATCGCGCCGCGCTCCGACACCCAGTACTTCTCCATCGAACGTGGGGGACCGTGTTGGGACACGCTCAACAGCACGCACGAAATCGGCGTTTACCTGCCAGATGCGATTCCACACCCTGAAGTGGACTTGATAGTCGTCGCCGAGGACTGATAAGAGTAGAGAGT
>JANWKK010000005.1 GCA_025451425.1 Gemmatimonadaceae bacterium | reverse complement strand
TACCTCAAAGACGACACGCCGCGACCTAACAGGAGCGCCAACGACCCTCGATTCAGCGGCCATCAGGCGACCAAGTTCCAAAGCTGCGAGCACCGTCGCCGCCCATGCGGTGCCAATCCCCGTCATAGACGTCAGCGCGGCCACCGGCTGCATCGCGATGCGACGAAGTGATCCGCCTGCGCCCGACAGAACGCTCTGACCAACTTGGAGCGCCGTTCTTCCGAGACCACCCGAGCCGAGGACAATCGCCAGGAGCTCCGCGGAGCTCAGTGCTTGCGCCCCCAAATCGATCAGACGCTCGCGCGGGCGTTCGGATCGAGGCAGCTCCCGAATAGTTAATGTTTTCGCGCCGACCTGGCCAGCCATGGATGCACCCTCCGCGGAAAGTTGCGCGTGATCTCGATCACGATGTCGTGCAAATGCTGATCGATATCGCGTGCTCCCACGGAGAGCGTCATCAAAGTGTGGCGCCGTGGCACTTCTTGAACTTCTTTCCTGATCCGCAGGGACAGGGGTCGTTGCGCCCCACATTCGACCAGTCGGCGTTGGCGGGCACGGGTGAGGAGGTCAGCGACCGCGTGCGCCCCGCGCCGACGATGAGCGGGTCGCGGCGTGTCACCACATCCGGCTTCGGCGGCTCGTCGGCCGCGATGTCCATTACCTCGTCCGGCCCCTTGCCGTTTCCATCGCCGTTCGTGCTTTCGACCGTCTCGTCGGGAATGTCCTCGAGGATGCCGAGCGCGTTGTAACGCTTCTTCGGTTTCCCGCCATCGCCGGCGCCGTTGCGCTGTGCAATGAGGTCGGGGACGGCCGGCTCGAACATCAACTGCACCTTCAGGAACCGCTCCGTGAACGTGTTGTAGATGTCGTTCATGAGATCGACGAACATCGAGTACGCTTCGCGCTTGTACTCGATCAGCGGATCCTGTTGGCCCCACGAGCGGTAGTGGATCGAATTGCGGAGCTGATCGAGGTCGTAGAGGTGATCCTTCCACTTCTCGTCCAGCACGTTGAGCATAACGAGCGAGAGGAGGCGGTCACCGTAGCCTTTGCCGCCTTCGTCCTTCGTCTGATCGAGACTCGCGAGCTTGTCGACGAACGCTTTCCGCGCGGCGACGCGCGTGACTTCTTGAGCGTCCTCTAAACTCGTTGGCCGCCGGTCGGGATTCTCGAACTCCGGCACCCGGACCAGGTAGTGCATGAGCAAGTCTTGCTCGAGGAACGGCAAGTCCCACTCGGCAGCGTTTTCGTACTCGGCGAGGGCAGTGTCGACCCGCTGTGCGACTGCCTTGTCGATCATCTTCAGCGCCTCGCCCTTGGGCTCTTCCCCGCCCTCGAGCGCGAAGCTACGCAGCGAGTAGATGACCTCTCGCTGCTGGTTCATGACATCGTCGTACTCGAGGAGCCGCTTACGGGCCTGGAAGTTCTGCAGCTCGACGCGCTTCTGCGCCTGCTCGATCGAGCGCGTGATGAGCGGGTGGGTCAGCACCTCGCCCTCCTGCGCGCCGAGACGATCCATGAGACGGGCAATGCGCTCGGAGCCGAAGATGCGCATCAAGTCATCTTCGAGCGACAGAAAGAACTGCGACGCACCCGGATCACCCTGGCGGCCCGATCGGCCGCGCAACTGTCGATCGATGCGCCGCGACTCGTGTCGCTCCGAACCAATGATGTGCAGACCACCGACTTCCGTGATCTCCACTTCCTTTCCTTCTGGATCCTTGACCTTCGAGGGCTTCGCCTCCGTGACGCCCGGTCCGAGTTTGATGTCGGTTCCGCGGCCAGCCATGTTCGTCGCAATCGTAATCGCGGCCGGCTGACCCGCGCCGGCGACGATCTCCGCCTCACGCTGGTGGTACTTCGCGTTGAGGACGTTGTGTTTGAGGCCTGCGCGCTGGAACATGCGCGCAAGTGTCTCCGAGGCGTCCACGCTCGTGGTGCCGATGAGGACCGGATAATTGAGTCCGTGCAGCCGGCGCGTCTCCTCGAGAATCGCGTTGTACTTCTCGCGGCGCGTCTTATAGACCCAATCGTGGCGGTCATCGCGAACCATCGGCCTGTTGGTCGGAATGACCGCGACTTCGAGCTTGTAAATCTGGAAGAACTCGTTCTCCTCCGTCTCGGCAGTGCCCGTCATGCCAGCGAGCTTATCGTACATGCGGAAGTAGTTCTGAATGGTGATGGTCGCCATGGTCTGCGTCTCACCCTTCACGTTCACTCCTTCCTTTGCCTCGACAGCCTGGTGCAATCCCTCGGACCAGCGCCGCCCCGGCATCGTGCGTCCCGTGAACTCGTCGACGATCAGGACTTCGCCCTCCTGTACGACGTAATTCACGTCCTTCTCGTAGAGCGCGTGCGCGCGCAGCAGCTGATGGACGATGTGTAAACGCTCACTCTTTTGCGCGTACTCCGCCTCGAGCTTCCGCCGCTCCTCGAGGCGTTGCTCCGGTGTGAGCGAGGTGTCGTGATCGACGTGGTGCGTCTCGAGCGAGATGTCCGGAAGCACGAACGCCTCGTGATCGCCGGGCGACATGAAGTCGACTCCGCGATCGGTGAGGTGCACCTGGTGTCCCTTCTCGTCGAGCACGTAGAGCAAGTCGTCTTCCGTGTCGCGGAACTGCTGCTTTCCCGCCGGCACCCGGCGATCGGCGATGTGATCGAGCTCCATCTTCTGCACGAGCGTCTTGTTGCCCGGCTCCTGCATGAGCTTGAAGAGCCGCCGATTCTTCGGGCTTCCGAGCTGTGCTTTGTACATCTTGAGCGCGCCGCTGGCGGTGTCGCCCTTCTCGAGATCACGCTCCGCTTCACCGACCAGCGTGTTCACGAGCTCGGTCTGCCGCTTGACGAGCCGCTCGACCGAGCCATTGAACTGGAAGAACAGCGGATCGTTATCGTTCCCGACCGGACCAGAGATGATCAGCGGCGTCCGCGCTTCGTCGATCAGCACCGAGTCTACTTCGTCGACGATCGCAAACGTGTGGCTGCGCTGAACGCGCTGGTCCAACGACACGACCATGTTGTCGCGCAGGTAGTCGAAGCCGAACTCGTTGTTCGTGCCGTACGTGATGTCGTTGAGATACGCTTCGCGGCGCTCCGGCGTGCCTGGCTCCGTATCGTCAATGCACCCGAACGTTAGGCCGAGGTATGTGTAAACGTGCCCCATCCACTGCGAGTCGCGGCGTGCGAGATACGAGTTCACCGTGACCAGGTGTGAGCCTTTGCCGGGCAACGCATTGAGATAGAGCGGCAACGTCGCAACGAGCGTTTTGCCTTCACCCGTCGCCATCTCCGCGATCTTTCCGAGGTGGAGCTCGATGCCACCCATGAGCTGCACGTCATACGGCACCATGTCCCACGTGAGCTCGTGGCCGGTGACCATGACCTTCGTGCCGAGCAGACGGCGACAGGCCTCGCGAACCGTTGCAAACGCCTCGGGGAGAATCTCGTCGAGCACTTCGCTGACCTCGCGACGAAGCTCG
Source organism: Gemmatimonadaceae bacterium (assembly GCA_025451425.1). The sequence continues at coordinate 5,061 of JANWKK010000005.1, read as the reverse complement.
CCCTCGGCGCCCCCTCGGCCATCGGGTCCACTGAGCTCGGCGTCGATCTTCTCGCGCTCGGCTGGATCAGCGGCGGCGCGCTTCTGTTCGCGAAGTGCGGCGACGCGCGCTTCGATCTCGCCCGTTCGCTCTCGAATGACGCCACGCAGCTTTTCCGTCTGGCCGCGTAGCTCATCATCGGAAACGTCGCGCAGCCGTGCGTATTCCTCGTTGATCTCGTCGACGATCGGCTGGATTTTTCGCCGCTCGCGATCATGGCGCGTCCCCAACACCGCGCTGATGAGTCCCTTGATCATGCTATCCTCTATCGGTACAACCGCTCTGTCTCGATGAATGCAGCGACGGATTCCGGCACGAAGCCGCGAATCGATTTGCCCTTTCGAATCCGCTCGCGAATCTCCGTCGATGACACGTCTACCAGACGCGTCGGCAAGGCGATCGTTCCGGCTGGTACGTTCGTTCCAGATTCAGCCGCCGCGCCCAGTTTTCTGTGACCGCCTTCCGATCCGGCCGCACCCTTCCTTTGCAGAATGGCCAGCTTCGCCAGCTTCAGAATCTGCTCCGGGTCCCGCCACGCTTCAAAAGCCGTCATCGCATCCTCACCAATGAGGAAAAAGCGTTCGGCGTTGGGGAACCGTTGGGCGAATGTCTCCAGTGTGTCGACAGTGTAAGATAAACCGGCTCTGTCAATTTCGACCGAATCCACGGCAAACCGCTGATCTGCTCCGACGAGCAGTCTTACCATTGCCAGTCGCTGATGTGCCGCCGCCGATGCCATGCCCACCTTGAGTGGCTGCACGGCCGCAGGGACGAAGAAGAGCTTGTCGAGCGACATCGACTCGAACGCGTCGACGGCGACGAGCAGATGTCCGATATGCGGAGGATCGAAGCTGCCGCCGAAGATCCCGAGCCGCACCGCTCAGGGCACGGCGGAGGTCGTCGGCTGTGCCGGGGCGTCCGGAATGCCGTTGCAGACCTCCCTAACGCCGGTGTCGTTCGCGTACTTCTTCCGCAGCTGCGTGCATAGGTCCGACGCGTCTTCACGATAGCGGATCGCCTTGTACGCCTCGACAAGCCTCATCGACGTCAACCGCGCCGTGGGCGAATCGGGCCAGCGCTGGAGAACGTCCTTGAAATACAGGATGGCGGAGTCGAATGCCTTGCGACGGAAGTAGAACAGACCGGCTTCGTAGTTCTTGATAGCAAACCAGTTCTCGAGCTCTGCAAGTTCCTTCTGCGCGACGGGTACGAGCGGCGAGGTCGGATAGAGCCCGAGCAACGTGTTGTAAGTCGCCAGCGCCGTCTCGCCATAGGTCGGATCGAGTTGCGGCTTGCGCCACATCTTCCAATAGCTGCGAGCGGCCTCGAGCGCCGAGGGGGCGGCCAGGCTGTCGTCCGGGAAGCTCTCGACCAGCTTCGAATAGCTCTGCGCGGCAAGAAGATGCTCGCCCTGCTTTTCGTGAGCCGTGGCGAGGAACCAGTACGAGCGCGGCAGGAGCGAATCGCGGGCAGGCAGATCCAGTGTCAACTTCTCGAAGGCCGCGATCGCGTTATCCCACTTGTGACGGTCGAACTCCCGCAGACCTGCTTTGAAGAGGTCCTCGTTCTTGGTGTAGTTTTTTAGCTGAAAATCAGCATGACACGCAGCGGACACGATCAAGAGCAGAGCTGCCGCTGTGTATCTCCATATGCGTTCGACCATATCTCAGGTGCTACCCGGAGGAAAGGCGAGAGTTGCGCTCACGCATCGCCCAACTCCTTCCGGCGACGCGCGAGCATGCTTCGGTAGATCTCCAGCCGCGGCTCCTCCGGGTGCCGCATGGAGGCTTCAGTCCAAATTGTTCCCGCTGCGTCAAGATCGCCATGAAGATAAGCGGCCAAGCCTCGGAGTAGCATGGCGTGCAGCCAGGAAGGTCTGTCTTGTAACACATCGTCAAGGACGATGCCCGCCTCCTCGAACCGACCGTCCTCGACCAGGGCTCGCCCCAAAGCAAGCCGGATGTCATTAAAATGGGGTCGCAACTCCAGCGCTCGACGGTATTGCTCGATCGCGCGCTCGAGGTTTCCGGCCTCGCGATAGTCGTGGCCTAGCGAGAGGTGCGCATTCGCGAGCTTGTTTGCCACGACGGCCGGATAGCCGCTCTCGTCCGTCGCTCCGAGCTCCGCGGCGCGCGCCATCGAGCTTTCCGCTTCATGCTCGCGTCCAAGATGGTTGAGCACGACGGCACGATTGAGATACGCCTCGACATAACGTGGATTGACTCGAAGCGCTTGATCGAAAGCGCCGACTGCGTCGTTGGCGCGATCCACCATGGCCAGAGACAGGCCGAGCAGATTGAGGGCGTCGGCGAAGGCCGGCCCATCCTGTGTGAGAGAGGTCAGAAGCAGTGCCGCGCCGTGATAGTCGCGCACGGCGAAGCGCTCTTTCGCAAGCGACAGAAGATCAGACGACGCTTCCAACAGGGCTCCGTGCGGAGAGTGGCGAGCGAGGCGACATGCGCTCGGTGCCAAGCAACCCGCGGAAGTATTCGATGGTTCGAACAAGGCCTTCCCGCAATGGGACTTTCGGCTCCCACCCGAGCATCGTTCGCGCACGCGTTATGTCCGGCTTGCGCACCTTGGGATCGTCCTGCGGCAGCGGTTCGGCAATGACTCTGGCTCTCGTTCCAGTCAGTTCGACGACCATGTCCGCCAGCTGCTTGATGGTGAACTCCGTTGGATTGCCGATGTTCGTCGGCTTTTCGTCCCCGTTCATGAACAGGCGATAGATGCCCTCGACCTCGTCCTCGACGTAGCAGAAGCTGCGCGTCTGCGATCCGTCGCCGTAGATCGTTAGGTTCTCGCCGTTCAGCGCCTGAACGATGAAGTTCGAAACGACGCGCCCATCACGCGGCCGCATCCGCGGCCCATATGTGTTAAAGATGCGAACGATCCGCGTGTCGAGCTTGTGATAGCGATGATACGCCATCGTAATCGCTTCCGAGAAGCGCTTGGCTTCGTCGTACACGCCCCGCGGCCCGATGGGGTTCACATTCCCCCAATAGCTCTCCTTCTGAGGATGTTCCAGCGGGTCGCCATACACTTCGGAAGTCGAGGCCAGGAAGAATCTCGCCTTCTTTGCCTTTGCGATACCGAGTGCGTTATGCGTGCCGAGCGAACCGACCTTGAGCGTCTGAATCGGCAGCTCGAGGTAATCGATTGGGCTCGCCGGCGACGCAAAATGGAGCACTCCATCGAGCGGACCGGCGATATACGTGTACTCGGAGATGTTGTGCCTTACGAACTGAAAGTGATCGTTGCCAGTGAGATGCGCGATGTTGTCGGGGTTGCCGGTGATGAAGTTATCGAGTCCGACGACCGAATGCCCGTCGCGGAGGAAGCGATCCGTGAGATGGGAGCCGAGGAATCCAGCGGCCCCAGTTATGAGAACTCTCATGCAGCTCCTCCTCGGCCCATCGAATAATACTTGAATCCGAGCTCGGCCATCTTCGTCGTGCCGTAGAGGTTTCGACCGTCGACGATCACCGGATGGCGCAACGCACCCTTGATGCGACCGAAGTCAGGGTGTCGGTATTCGTTCCAGTCGGTGACGATCGCCAACGCGTCAGCGCCATTGAGAGCGTCGTAATTCGTTTCGGCGAACGTCACTCGGTCCCCGATGCGGCGTCTTGCCTCCGGCATCGCGACCGGATCGTGCGCTGCCACCTCGGCGCCCGCCGTGAGTAGATCTTCAATGAGGGTGATCGCGGGCGCTTCGCGCATGTCGTCGGTGTTGGGCTTGAATGCCAATCCCCATATGGCGACGCGCGATCCGCGGAGCTCGGAGCCAAGCGCCTGTTGAAGCTTCTGGAAGAGCCGGTGTTTCTGGTCGTCGTTGACAGTCTCCACTGCTTCGAGCACCCGCAGGCACGCACCGCTGTCGCGCGCCGTCCTAACGAGTGCCTTCACGTCTTTCGGGAAACAGGAACCGCCGTAGCCCGGACCCGGGAACAAGAACGCTGGGCCGATGCGCGAATCGCTTCCAATACCCTTTCGCACGAGATCGACGTTGGCACCGACTCGCTCGCACAGATTCGCTACCTCGTTCATGAACGAAATGCGTGTCGCGAGCATCGCGTTCGCTGCGTACTTGGTCATCTCCGCCGACGCGATATCCATGAAGATGATCGGCTTTCCGGTACGAACGAATGGCGCATACAGCTCAGCCATGACGCTCCGCGCGTGATCGCTGTCCACGCCGAGGACGACGCGGTCAGGATACATGAAGTCGTCGACAGCCGCGCCTTCCTTCAAGAACTCGGGGTTGCTGCACATGTGGAAGGGATGCTGCGCCGAGCGGCCAACACAGTCCGCCACTTTCGCGGCCGTCCCCACCGGAACCGTGGATTTCGTCACGATCACCATCTCGCGTTTCATGCTCTTCCCGATTGTCTCGGCGACGGCGAGCACGTGACGCAGATCCGCGGAGCCATCCTCGTCAGGCGGCGTACCGACGGCGATGAAGACAACGTCGCTGCGCCGGATCGAATCGCTGACGTCCGTGGTGAAGTTCAGGCGACCAGCCTTCTGGTTTCGCTCGACGAGCGCGTCGAGGCCCGGCTCGTAGATCGGAATGAGGTTCTGTTTCAACCCGTCGATCTTCGCCTGATCGACATCAGCGCACCAAACTGTGTTTCCAGTTTCAGCCAGGCACGCGCCAACGACGAGGCCGACGTAGCCGGTCCCTACTACTGATATCTGCACCGAGTTCTCCCTGAAGTCTGCAGGTTGTTTCGAGAGCGAATCTTAACCGAGCACGACCAAGCGCCGCAAACGATTGCGGTGGTTGGTGGTCAGTGATTGGTGGTTGGTGATCGGTAATTAGTGGTTGGTGAGTAATGAAGGCCGGCGCGCGGCGCCGGCCAATCCGAACTCACCAATAACCAACGACCGACACCAACCATACGACGCGGGACGAGACAGTAAAGTCTCGACCCGCGCGCCAGCGCTACAGATCACAAGTGGGTGGATGCGTCGAACGTGAACGAGACACGACGATTCTCCTCGGCCCCCGGAACCCCC
>JANWKK010000004.1 GCA_025451425.1 Gemmatimonadaceae bacterium | reverse complement strand
GGCCGCGATCGTAGGACTCGTACAGACCACCGTCGCAGCCGATCAGGATGTGGTCGTTGTTGTCCGGATCGATCCAGATCACGTGGTTGTCGACGTGCTTGTTGCGCTCGCCTACGGGACGGAAGGTGCGTCCACCGTCCTCGCTCACCATGTTTCGGACGTCGACGGCATAGACGCGATCCACGTCGACCGGATCGGGGAACAGCTCGGCGTAGTACAGTCCGACGGTGTTGTAGCTCGACATCTTTTCCCAGGACACGCCGCCATCGCGCGAGCGGAAGGTGCCGCCCTTGTCATTCGATGCCTCGAGAATCGCGTAGATGACGTCGGGATTGACCGGCGACATCGCGAGGCCGACGCGTCCCAGCTCTGCGTCGTTAGGTAAGCCGGCCTGTGAACGTCGCCAGCTCGTGCCGCCGTCGGTGGAGCGCCAGAGGCCTGATTCCGGACCGCCAGCGATGTAGCCATACGTCCGACGAACGCGCTGCCAGCTCGTTGCGATCAGGACGTCAGGGTTTCGAGGATCCTGAACGATGTCGCTTACGCCCGCCCACTTGCCGGGGTCGAGCACCTTGTTCCATGTGTGGCCGCCGTCCGTGGATTTGAAGAGTCCGCGGTCACCGCCGCCGCGACTCAGAGGTCCTTGTGCGGCCACATATATGATGTCGGAATTGCGCGGATCGATGACGATCTTGCCAATGTGCTCCGATTCGTGAAGACCCATGTTCTGCCACGAGCGCCCGCCATCGGTCGAGCGGTACACGCCATCGCCGTAGGCGACGGCCCGCTGCGCGTTTGTTCTCTCCCGTGCCGACCCAGACCGTGTTGGGGTTCTTCGGGTCGATGGTGATCGTACCGATCGAGTAGTTGGACTGGTTATCGAAGACCGGCGTCCATGTGGTGCCGGCATTTATCGTCTTCCAGACTCCGCCGGCGGCGACTCCGATGTACCACGTTTTCTTATCGCGCGGATTGACGGCGAGATCAACGATACGTCCCGAGATCATGGCCGGTCCGATGGAGCGCAGATTGAGGCCGGCGTACGGATCTCCGCCGCGACCACCGTTAGGCGCGCCGGTGGAATCGCCGGTCGTCGACGTGTCCTGGTTCGCGGCGCGGCGATTCCGCGTTGTGTCCGTCGCGACGGCGCGCGTCCGACCGGAGTCCGACGTCGCCGTGCGTGGCGCCGGTGCAGGTTGACGGCGCGGCGGCTGCTGCGCGAGAGCGGGTACGGTCTCGATGGTGAGCGCGACCAGTGCGCTGACGGCAGTGCAAATGAGCCGAGAACGATGAGCGGAGGCGATCATATTGTCTGAATCCGAGATGTCCGGGTTGGGATCTGGCACCTCAAACATGGCCGCCAGTCGGGCCGGGCGCGAGGCGGATGCTGATATCGATTCTGTGTGCTTCCTCTCAGTCCACTTTCACTGTGAACTCGAGGCCACCTTCGAAGGGGAGAGTCATGGTGCGCAAGCCATTCCGCGGATCGTGGACGAAAGCGAAGTAGTCTTGGTAGGCGTCGCTGAACTGCTGCGTGTTGTCACAGATGACGACCGCTCCTGTCCTGAGATGCGGTGACACGAGCTGGAGCGCCGGACGCGCCATCGGCGTCCAGATGTCGACGAGCATGAAGTCGATCGAGTTTCGCAAGTCGGTCAACGTTTCGCGCAGGTCGCCTTCGCGGAGATCGATGAAGTCCGAGAGCCCTGCTTCTGCAAAGTGGCGGAGTGCGATCTTCGCCTTTTCCGGTTCGTACTCGGTCGCGATGACAACCGGCGTGCCCGTATTCCCTTGATCACCAGCCCGGTTGTCGCGCACTGCTGACGCGAGAAACAGCGTCGATACGCCGAAGGACGTGCCTGCCTCCACCACGCGGCGCGCGCGCAACGCTCGGCACACGACGTAGCAGAATTCCGCCTTGGGCCGATCGAGTGCGACCAACTTGTCTCGGAGGAATGCGTGCGTCCGGTCATCGAAGCGGTTCCAATCCATCGATTCGTCCGAGGCACGCTCCGCAAAGTATGCCTCCATGGCGGCGCCCTGTGCTGAATGCTGTTCGTACAGCCGCTCCAGCAGCGACTCGACGCGCGAATCGAGGACGACGTTCTTAGGCATCTGACTCTCGGCCGTTAGGTGGATTGGCGCCTCTTGCATGCTTGCTTGGACGTCAGCATCTTGCCTCCCTTCATCGATACCTGAGGTTAGCATGGACTCATCGAGTGGTCCACAACACCTCAAGAGTTGACTCGACAGCGGAAGCCTCAGGCTTAGGGCTGTAGGGCAGTAGAGGAGCTCCACGTGCGGAGGGACGCATGCAAGTCCGCTGGCTCGCGATTCTCATTGTTCTCGCATTCCAGAGTGCCTGCAAGTACTCCGCCGATCGAATCGTGTTCGTCGATCTCGCTGGCGCTGAGGACCTCAAAGAGGGAACCGCGGTCCAGTTTCGTGGGATCGACATCGGTCGGGTGAACCGAGTGACCTTGCAGCGCTCCGGCGTACATGTCGAGCTGCTCATTCGGCGAGCCAACGCGCCGGTCGAGGTCAATGATCGCGTCGCCGTGCGGCCCATTGGCATCTTTGGGGACAAGGTCGTGGAAATCATCCCCAGCCCGGCGGACGGACCGTCCGTCGCAGATGGCGGTCAACTCCGCGCCGCACCGCCCGATTCACTCGCTCCGACGCGCGACGCCTGGGCCCGCGCCGTCGTGCACGAGTTTGCGCGGCAGTGGTCGAAAGCCGATAGCTCGAGGCCACCTCAGACTGCACCGGCGCCGCGGCAGTAGTTGTAGTTGAGTAACCACTCATCAGGGAAGCGCGCGGTCAAGGCGCTCCGCTGATGGCCTCCCGTAAGGGATTCCCTGACGATCTTCCTCGATTCGCCTGACACTCCACGCCGCTGGTGAGTCGGTAACTTCTGCCGCCCCCTATCGCATCCAAGCGCCAGCCTACGTCGACTACATTCCTTCCCAAGCTCGCGACGACTGTCCGCGGCTATTCACGCGAGCAGCTGATTCGCGACTTGACGGCTGGCGTCATCGTCGGCGTCGTCGCGATTCCGCTTTCGATTGCGTTCGCGATCGCGAGCGGGGTTACGCCGGATCGCGGTCTCTACACCGCGATCGTCGCCGGTTTCATCATCTCCGCGCTCGGCGGCTCGCGCGTGCAAATTGGCGGACCGACCGGCGCGTTTGTAGTGATCGTGTACGGAATCGTGCAGCAGTACGGTATCGGCGGACTCACGGTGGCGACGCTCATGGCCGGCGTGCTGCTCGTGGCCTTCGGTGTGGCGCGACTCGGGTCGGCCATCCGATTCATTCCACATCCGCTCATCACCGGCTTCACCGCCGGCATTGCGGTCATCATCGCGACCGGCGAGATCAAGGATGCTCTTGGACTCAGGATGGGCAGCGTGCCGGCTGATTTCGTCCAACGAGTGAGCGCCTATCGGCAGCACCTCGACGGAATCAATGTTGCGGCGCTCGCGGTATGCGCGATGTCGATTGCAGTCATCGCCCTCTGGCCGCGCGTCAGCCGACGTATCCCGGGACCACTTGTTGCGCTGCTCCTAACGACGATTGGCGCGCAACTGCTTCATCTGAACGTCGAAACCATCGGAAGTCGTTTTGGTACGCTCGCCGCCCAGATTCCACACCCAGCGGTGCCGCACCTCGAATTCGCCGACGTGATGCGTCTCGTTCGTCCGGCATTCACCATTGCGCTACTCGGCTCGATCGAGTCGCTGCTCTCGGCAGTCGTGTCTGACGGAATGATCGGCGGACGGCATCGCTCGAACATGGAGCTCATTGCGCAAGGCGTGGCGAATATCGCCTCGCCATTGTTTGGCGGAATTCCAGCCACGGGTGCGATCGCGCGCACGGCGACCAATATCAAGAATGGTGGCCGCACCCCCGTTGCCGGGATGACGCACGCCGTTACGGTTTTGCTCATCACGCTGTTTTTTGGACGATGGGCGGCGTTGATCCCCATGGCGACGCTCGCGGGGATTCTCCTCGTCGTGTCGTACCAAATGAGCGAATGGCGAGTGTTTCGCGCGGAGCTCACTTCGCCGCGCAGCGACGTTCTCGTACTCGTCGTCACGTTTGGACTGACCGTCTTTGTGGACCTGACGGTTGCAATCGAAGTCGGAATGATCCTCGCGGCGTTCCTCTTCATGCGGCGAATGGCGTCACTCGCCAATGTGAGTGTCGTCTCCAGCGGCCTGGTCGAGGAGGACGGCACCGACGAAGCGACAATGGCAGCGACGCCTCCTCCAGGCGTCGAAGTGTACGAGATCAACGGGCCTTTCTTTTTCGGCGCGGCCGAGACATTCAAGGACACGCTCGCGCTTGTCGCGGGAAAGCCCAAAGTGCTCATTCTCCGCATGCGGCGCGTGCCGGTGATCGATGCCACCGGGCTTCACGCGTTGACGGACGTCGTGCATCGCAGTCGTCGGGATGGAACGCTGGTGCTGCTGTCGGAGGTGCAGCCGCAACCCCTACAAGCTCTCCGTCGCTCAGTCCTCATCGACGAGATCGGCGAGGAGCACATCTGCACGACGCTCGAGGCCGCGCTTGCGCGCGCGGAGGAAGACCGAGCACTGCGACAATTGCTCGCGATCGACTCTCGATAGCTCCGCGGCGTATCGTCGCCGGATGTGCATGATGTCTGTAAATGTCGGATTAATGTCATTGCAGCCATTGCGCATCGGGGCGATCCTACAGCATGCCCCGGCGCCGCATCGGGATTCTCGGTTTCGAGAACCTTCAAGCACTCGACCTCATCGGTCCAGCCGACGTCTTCGGATCCGACGCGCTCGCCGCGCCCGAGTTCAGCGACGGCGATGAGCCGCCGTACGAAGTTGTCGTCATTGGCCTTCGCGGGAAGAAGTTCACCGCCAGCAACGGCGTGCAATTCACCGCGCGCTACACGCTCCCGACGAATGCCGCGCTCGACACGCTAATCGTTCCCGGCGGCAGCGGGCTGCGCCAAAGTGACGACGCGGCGCGTGTCGCCAGATGGATCGCGGCGCGCGCGCCGCACATTCGACGCATCGCCAGCGTTTGCACTGGGATCTACGGCCTCGCGCCGACCGGACTCCTCGACGGACGCGACGTCGCGACGCATTGGGCTTTCGCTGACGACCTCCAGCGTCGATATCCAAAGCTTCGTGTGGATCGCGATGCGTTGTTTCACAAAGACGGACGCTTCTATACGTCTGCCGGCATCACCGCCGGAATCGATCTCGCGCTGGCGATGGTCGAGGAAGATCTCGGGCCCGAGGCGGCGCTCGCCGTGGCGCGCGAGATGGTGGTCTACCTTAAACGTTCGGGCGGACAGAATCAGTACTCGGAGCCGCTGCGTTTTCAGGTGGAATCGAGCGATCGCTTCGCCGATCTCGTCGCGTGGATTCCAGCGAACCTGCGCGGTGATCTCTCGCTGGAGGCGCTCGCGCGACGTGCCTGTCTCAGCGTCCGTCAATTCGCGCGTGCGTTCAAGGAACGGTTCGACGTTACACCGGCGGCGTTCGTCGAGGAAGCACGGCTCACCGAAGCTTGTCGCCGGCTCGCGGCGCGCCGCTCGACGATCGAGACGGTTGCGCGGTCGGTCGGCTACGCCAGCGACGACGCCTTTCGCCGAGCATTCGAGCGCCGCTTCGGCGTGTCGCCACGTCACTATCGCGGCCGATTCAATCTGGTCAGCAAGCCTTTCATGTAAGAGGGGATATGTTCGACGACTCTCGTTATGCACTTCGCGCGCTGCGTCATGCTCAGGGGTTTTCCCTGGCCGCCGTGATCACCGTTGCGCTTGGCGTCGCGGCGAGTACCGCGATCTTTAGCATGGTCAATGGGGTGCTGTTGCGGCGTCTCCCGATCGGAGTGGGGGACCGCTTCGTCCATCTCACCCAGCCGTCGACGCAGAACGAAGACGAAGGGTTCTCCGTGCTCGAGGTGGGCGACCTCAGCGCGAACACGCAGACGATGAGCGGCGCCGCCGAGTATCACAGCATGTCGTTCCAACTCTATGGATACGGCGAGCCGCTGCGAGTCCAGACGAGTGTCGTATCGGACAAATTTTTCGATCTCCTCGGCGTGAAGCCGCTGCTCGGCCGCACGTTTCGTCCGGGTGAAGTGGCGGTCGGCGCGCCGCCCGTCGTCGTTTTGACGCACAAGTTCGGGATGAATCAGTTCCACGGCGATCCGTCGATCATCGGCGCCAAGTTTACGATGAACGACAAAGTGCACACGGTCGTCGGCGTTCTCCCAGCAATGGCCGGCTATCCGAACGAGGCGGATATCTTCATGCCCGCTGGCGCGTGTCCATTCCGCTCGGCGCCGGTGATGATGAACGATTACGGCATGCGGATGGTGGGCGCGTTCGCCGTCCTTCGCCCGGGTGTGTCGCTCGAGCGTGCTCGCGTGGAGCTCGCGACGCTCGCGGCCCGAAACCGTGACGCGCACCCCCAAGCATATCCGGCGCAACAGCGCTTCCACTACGCGGTGAGCCTTGCTCGCGATGAGATGACGTCGCGAGCGAAGCCGATCTTGCTGCTGCTCTTCGCGACCGCGGCCTTTCTGTTGCTTGCAGCGATTGCGAACGTCGCAAACCTCACTCTGTCGCGGCAGATGCACCGGGGACGCGAGATGGCTGTGCGCGTTGCTCTGGGCGCGCCACGCGCGCGCATCTATCGGCAGCTTGCTTTAG
>JANWKK010000003.1 GCA_025451425.1 Gemmatimonadaceae bacterium | reverse complement strand
GGACCTGTCGCTCCACAAGAATTCGCCCGGGTATCGGCTGATCCTCAACAACGTCTTGTTTCCGGCGGCGAAGAAGAAACCACTCAAGACGTAGGAAGAGTCCGGGGTCAGGACGGTAAGACGGCGCGTCGAGAGGGGCGCGCGGTTCCAGCGCTATTGGTTTTTGTTCGGTATATTGTGTCGTGCCGTGCGACCGCCTTTCTCCCAAAGCCGCATTAGCGATCAAGGCCGCCATTCGCCTCGCCCAGGGTCGCGAGGTCTGCTTCGTTTGCGGAGTCGATGAGGATGGTGTCGTGCAGTCCGCGCGCGTGGCGGCGCGGGGAGACGTCGGGAAAGTGCTCGCGCTGCCGGGCTTTGCTCAACGCGGCGAGATGCTCGTCCACAACCACCCCTCCGGCATCCTCGAGCCCTCCAACCAGGACCTCGAGATCGCGGCGCGGGTGCACGACGACGGCATCGGTTTCGGAATCGTCGACAACTTCGCGACCGAGCTGTACGTCGTCGTCGAGGTACCGCAGGCACGCAAAACCACGCTGCTCGAGGAAGGCGCGGTGAATCGGGACCTCGGTCCCGAAGGCCCGATCGCCGCGCACCTAACGAGATACGAAGACCGCGCGAGCCAGCGCGAGATGGCGGTGGAAGTGGCGCGACTGTTCAACAACGGCGGCGTGGGGCTGCTCGAGGCAGGTACAGGCGTCGGGAAGTCGCTGGGCTATCTCGTGCCCGCGTTGCGGTGGGCGGCGGCCAATGGCGAACGCACGATCGTGTCGACGAACACCATCAATTTGCAAGAACAGCTCGTCGGCAAGGACCTGCCGTTCCTGGCAAACGCGCTCTCCGACCAGCGAGTTCGATTCGCGCTGCTCAAGGGATGGCGCAATTACCTCTGCTTGCAACGTCTCGAGCAGGCGCGCGCTGCGGCGGGGGCGCTGCTCGACGACGGCCAGCGCGACGAGCTTCAGTCGATCGCCGCGTGGGCCGAGCGGACGGCGGACGGCTCATTGAGCGATCTGCCCACGCCGCCGCGACCGGAGTTGTGGGACGAGGTCGCGGCCGAGCCGGATCTGTGTCTACGGCTCAAGTGTCCGGTCTATGACAAGTGCTTCCTCTTCAAGGCGCGACGCGAGGCGGCGCAGGCGGATGTCATCGTCGTCAATCATCATCTCCTCATGTCCGACGTGGCCGTTAGGCGTGCCTCGAATAATTGGGAGGAGGCCGCGGTGTTGCCTGCCTACACGCGCCTGGTCATCGACGAAGGACACCATCTCGAGGATGCAGCGGCGGCGCACCTCGGTATGACCGCGACGCGACGCTCACTTCAGCGTTTGTTCAACCGTCTCGAGCGTCGCGGCCGCGGCTTGCTGCCGGCGCTCGTCGGTCGGCTCTCGACGAGCGACGACCTGCTCAGCACCGCGAGCCTCGATCTCGTTCACGCTCGGCTCGCGCCAGCAGTGAGCGCCGTGCGCGACAAGAGCTCGATGGTCTTCGATCTCCTCGAGTTGCTGCTCAACGAGTCCGGGCAATCGGTGTTTCGACTGACCGAGCGCTTTGCGAAGGATCCGATTTGGCAAACCGGATTGCGTCGCGCCCTCGACGACACGTTCGATCAGATTCGGCTTCTGCATCAGGGATTGGCGCTCGTGCGCGAGCGCATCGAAGGGAGCACGCGGCTCGATGAGCAGCTTGCACCGCTCATGAACGAGCTGCGCGCGGTGATCCGACGCTTGCAGCTCGCTGGTGATGCATTGCGTCAGGCGCTGGATCCACCGCCGGGCGACGCGACGGTGCGTTGGATCGAGGCAAAGGGCCGGGAGCGCTCTGCCGCGGTGACGAGCGTGCCGCTCGACCTCGCACCAGTACTTCGTGAGGATTTGTTCAAGCGCAACACGACGACGATCGTGACGAGTGCGACGCTCGCCGCGGGCGGACGCGTCCAAAATGCGTTACGAGACGTCGCGAATGCTCCGACCGCTGATTTTGGCTTTCTCGCGAGCCGCCTCGGGCTCACGGAGCCGGACGTGACGCCGCGGACTGGTCTCTATCCGTCACCGTTCCGGTATCGGGAGCAGGCGCTGCTTGCCATCGCGACCGACGTACCGGCGCCTAACGTGGACGCGGCGGGACATCAGATCGCGTCGGCACGACTCGCGCTCGATCTCGCCGCCGCCGCGGACGGCGGCATGTTCGTGCTCTTCACGAGCCACCGTGACGTTCGTGCGATGGCGACGGAGCTGCGTGCCCGCGGTGCTGACCGTCGGTGGCCACTCCTCGTGCACGGTGAAGACGGTCGAGACGCGCTCCTCGCTCGCTTTCGAGAGTGCGGTCGAGCGGTCCTGCTCGGGACCGCGTCGTTTTGGGAGGGCGTCGACGTACCTGGCGACGCGCTGCGGGCGCTGATGTTGGCGAAGCTGCCCTTTCGCGTGCCATCCGAGCCTGTCACGGCCGCGCATTGCGAGGCGATCGCTTCTCGCGGTGGTGACGCGTTCATCGAGTACATGTTGCCGCATGCTGCGCTGCGACTGAAGCAGGGATTTGGTCGGCTCATTCGCAGCGGAACGGATCGCGGCGTCGTAGTGATTGCTGACCCGCGCATCGTGACGAAAGCGTACGGGCGTGGTTTGCTGGACGGTTTGCCGGGTGCTCGTCGGACGATCGGTCCGTGGAGCGACGTGGTGAATGATGTGCGCGCGTTTTTCAAACCAGCATGACAAATTCACAACACAGCATGCCAATCGCACAACCATCCAAAATCGTTTGCATCGGACGCAACTACACCGAGCACGCCAAAGAGCTAGGGCATGAGATACCGAAAGAGCCGCTTTTCTTCCTCAAACCGCCCTCGAGCATCATCGCGTCCGGCGACGCGATCGCGCTGCCGAAGCAGTCGAAGCAGGTTGAGCATGAAGGCGAGATTGGTCTCGTCATTGGCAAGCGTCTTCGACACGCGTCGGCGCGCGAGGCGACGGCGGCGATTCGCGGCATCGTTGCGCTCAATGACGTCACCGCACGTGATCTTCAGCGCGTCGATTCACAATGGACGCGCGCGAAGGGCTTCGACACCTTCTGCCCGATCGGAGACCTCGGTGCCGTTCCAAACGATTTGTCGTCACTCACAGTAGTTACAAGAGTGAACGGCGCGGAACGCCAGCGAGGATCGGCTTCCGAAATGCTCTTCTCGATTCCCGATCTGCTCGTCTACGTTTCGAACGTGATGACGCTCGAACCCGGCGACGTCTTCGCGACTGGGACGCCGTCTGGCGTCGGGATCCTCGAGGATGGCGACGAGGTAGAGGTCGAGATTGTTGGAGTGAGCCGCGTCCGGAATCCAGTCAAGGCAGGAGCTTAGTGCCGAAACACGCCGAGCGATTCAAGACACTGCCCGAGTACCCGCTGGCGACGATTCCGCAGCGTAAGCGCCAGCTGCTCGAGCGTGGTCTCGACGTGATCGATTTGGGCGCCGGCGATGCCGACCTCGCGCCACCAGCCGCAGTGTTTCAGGCGCTCAGCGACGCGGCGAGCAAGCCCATGATGAGCCGCTATGGCTTTGGACTGGGCTATCTCCCTTTTCGAGAAGCGGTCGCGGCGTGGACCGAGAAGCGGTTCGGATTCCGGCCAGATCCGCTGTCGGAGATCGTCCCGCTCATCGGATCCAAGGAAGGCATCTCGCACTTGGCGCTCGCTTACGCCGAACCCGGCACGCGCACCATCATTCCCGAGCCTGGCTATAACGCCTACCAAGGCGGAACGCTGTTCGCCGGGGCCAAGCCCTACCGGTATCCGCTCCGGCCTCGTACAGAATTCTTAGTCGATCTGGATGAGATCCCGCGTGACATACTGCAGAACACGCGGATTCTCTATTTGAACTACCCGAACAATCCAACCGCGGCGATCGCGCCGATCGAGTACCTGGAGCGGGTCGTTGCACGGTGCCGCGAGTTGGACATCCTGCTCGTCTACGACAACGCCTATTCGGAGCTCGCCTACGACGGCTACGTACCGCCAAGCATCTTCGAGATCGACGGCGCGCGCGACGTCGCAATCGAATTCCACTCGCTCTCGAAGACGTACAACATGACGGGGTGGCGGTGCGGCTGGGCCGTTGCGAGTCCAGCGATTTGCGCGACGTTGGCGAAGGTCAAATCCTTCGTCGACACCGGCCAGTTCATGGCCGTGCAGGCTGCCGGGGTTGCTGCACTGCAGAGCTGGGCCGATTTTGTGCCGCGAAATGTCGCGACATTCAGGGAGCGCCGAGACGCCGCGGTACGGGCCTTCCGGGATGCTGGATTTGGGTGTGACGTGCCCAAGGCCGCGATGTATCTTTGGATCCGATTACCCGAAGACGTTCCGAGCGGACTCTTCGCTGAGCGACTTTTGGAGGACGAAGGGGTAGTGATCATGCCCGGTTCCGCATTTGGGGCGGGCGGAGAGGGCTTCTTTCGCGTATCCTTCATAACCGCCCCTGAACGAATTGCCGAAGCGGCGCGACGCGCGGGAAGAGTGCTGGCCAATCTGATGGCGGAGGTTGCGTGAAGCCAAAGCGCGAAAGGCTGAATCTGACGATCGACTAGAAGGAGCGCGGCAAATCGCTGCTGCTCTCGGTCGCGATTCACGTCGCCGTCATCTTCGCGCTCGCGGCCATCACATTCCGCTATCCACTGGGACAGCTCATCGGGCTGCCGAAGGATCGCGCGCAGACTGAGCGACTGCAGTACATGGTCCTGCCACGCGGTCAGGTCGGGAACGGATCGGCCTCGACGTCTGCACAGCCAGCCAAGGGGCGACCGGCACCGCTTCAAGCGCCCGCGGCAATTCCAACCACGCTTCCGCCCGCGCCCGCAAAGGACAGTACGTCTGGTTCGGTCTCAGGAAAGCCCGGAGGCAATGGCGGCGCACCGGCAGGTATCGCAACGGGTGTCGAGCCGATCGCGCCTGACCCGCGAATCCAGCTCAATCCTGCCCCGTACGAACCAACGCCGCGCACCGCGGCTGAGAAAGTCGACTCGGCGGTGATGGCTGCGTTTGGCGTGTACTTCGATTCAGCGACGTACGCGGCCGAACATGCCGGCCGCGAGCCCGGCGACTGGACGAAGACCACTGCGGATGGCAAGAAGTGGGGCTGGGATCCCACGGGCATTCGGCTCGGGAAGTTCACGATACCTAACGCGATCCTCGCCGCGCTGCCCCTCAAGGTTGGCAGCGGTCAATCACCGATCGACGCGCGCAATCGCGCGTTCATGTACAACGACATTCAGCTGCATACGCAGCAGTCGATCAGCGAGGACGAGTTCCGCGACGCCGTGCGCCGCATTCGCGAGCGTAAGGAAAAAGAGCGTCGCGAGAAGGACAAGGACAAGACGGTCGCGGCCGACGGAAAGGGCAGCGATCGCTAAGCGAACGGCTGCGGCGGCTCTTCGTCGATAAAGGTCGGCGGCGGTTCCTGTTCGTAGAAGGGGCGGAATACACCACACACAACACCGAGCACGGCGAAGTCGGATCTTGGTCCAACTTCGATTGGACGGTCCGCGGGATTGGCCGGCTCGAGCACGATCGTCGCGCCGCGATGCGTCAACGTTTTGACCGTTGCTTCGTCGCCGAGACGGGCCGCGACCATGTCGCCGTCCTTTGCGCGCGCCGACGGTGACACCATCACGAAATCGCCGTCGAGAATGCCGCGACCCATCATGCTGTCGCCTTTGATCTTCACGAAGAACACGTCTTCGCTCGGAACGAATCGACGATCGATCGTTATGAAATACTTACGATGTTCGGGCAGCAGCGACGGCTCACCAGCGTGCACTTTGCCGTAGTACGGAACGGGCTGCGTGTGACCCGCGGCGGCGAAACCGAGTAATCGTACCCCGCGCGAACGTGATTCATCGCGCTGGATGTAACCTTTGCTCTCGAGCGCATGCAGCAAGTCCGAAACTGTCTTCGTTGACTTGATGCGAAATCGTCTCGCGATCTCGCGAATGCTTGGCTGATAAGTGTTCTCAGCCAAAAAGTCTATCATGTAGTGATAGACGCGCTTCTCGAGCTGTGTGAGTGGCTCCGTCATGAGCCTCGGCTCTTCTGAAAATTGTGGTTCCCCAAGCGGCGGGAGGCGTTACATGCACGGGGCGGCGTGACAATGTAGCGACCGCTTCGCGAGGGTCAACGC
>JANWKK010000002.1 GCA_025451425.1 Gemmatimonadaceae bacterium | reverse complement strand
CGACGCGCACATTCGTCGCGGCAGGGATTTATGACTCGCTCAATAGCTGTCCACTGATCGCGTACCAGATCTCTCGGCTCGCACCGGCTCTACGGCAGCGCATCACGTTCGGCTGCTATGTCGGCGGCCACATGATGTATGAAGACAGTGCGGCACGCCTGAGCCTTCGCCGCGATCTCGGCCGTTTTATCGACGGAGCATCGCGGTGATTCCCCCTTCGATCTGCTCATGACGAAAAGCGTACTGCTGCTCGGTGTCGCACTCCTGGCTGCCTGTAAGAGCGACATCACCGACAAGCAATCGGCTGACCCGAGCACGACCAATCCCCAAAGCGCATCCGTGCTCACGCAGCATAACGACAACAGCCGCGCCGGTTGGAACAACAACGAGACCGCGTTGACAACGAGCAATGTCAACGCGCAGCACTTCGGGAAACTGTTTTCGCTCGCCGTAGACGATCAGGTATACGCGCAGCCGTTGGTTGCCGGGGGGATCACCATCAACAACGGCCTGCACAACGTGGTCTACATCGCCACGGTCAACAACACGCTGTTCGCCTACGATGGCGACAATGTAAATTGTACTGGCAAAGGAACTTCACGGCGGCAGGCATGCGGCCTCCGAAAAACACGGACATGACGGGAGCGTGTAGCGGCACGTATTCGAATTTCAGCCGCAACATCGGGATCGTCGGCACGCCGGTGATCGATGCCGCCAAGCACACCATCTATTTCGTCGCCCGCAGCATGAGGGACAGCAACACCTTCGTGCAGCACCTCCATGCCGTGGATATCGTCACCGGAATGGACGTCGCCGGCAGCCCGGTTGCAATCACTGCCACTGCGAGTGGCAGCGGCGACGGCAGCGTCAACAACGTGATCACGTTCGATCCTCAGCGGCAAAACCAGCGGCAGGGCCTAACGCTGCTCAACGGCATGGTCTATGTGACGTTTTCATCCCATTGCGACTGGGGCCCCTATCACGGGTGGATATTGGGATACGACGCCGCTTCCTTGGAGCAACTAGTTGTCTACAACGCGACGCCTGACGGGTACGCCGGGGGCTTGTGGCAAAGCGGAGCAGGGATGTCCGCTGACGCGCTAGGCAATCTGTACGTAGTGACTGGCAACGGCACCGTGGGAACCAGTAGCGATCCAACGAGCCTGAGAAATCGCGGCGAGAGTGCGCTGAAATTGACACCCGCGGGCGGAACCTTGCAGGTCGCGAGCTTCTTCACTCCCGCCAATTATCAATATCTCAACGACAATGACCTGGACTACGGTAGTCCGGGAGCGTTCCTGATTCCCAACTCCAGCTATTACCTAACGGCGGCCAAGGACGGAACCGTCTTCCTGTTGAACAAGGACAACATGGGTGGCTACCAGTCGTCAGCCAACCTGGTCCAGCAGGTCATTTCGTTAGGGCCGAATGCGAACCTGCATTCCCAGCCGGCGTACTTCAAAGGTGCGACGAAGGAATTCGTCTATATCTGGTCTGAGAACGATGAATTGCGCGCGATTCCCTTCAACCGCGTGAGCAACATGTTGGATCAGAGTCGGCAATTTGTCTTCAGTCCCGGCCAACCGACGGGTCAGACCGGGGCAATGTTGTCGGTGTCATCCAACGGGAGCCTCGACGGCACAGGGATTGTCTGGGCCTCACACGCGTTCAGCGGCGACGCCGAGAGCGCCGTGAGCCCTGGCATTCTGCGCGCGTTCGACGCCAACGACGTGACGTACGAGCTCTGGGACAACCTGCAGAACGGTGCACAGGACGGCGCAGGCAACTTCGCCAAGTTCGCGCCGCCCACCATCGCCAATGGACACGTCTATCTGCCTACGTTTTCAAATCAAGTCGTCGTATACGGGCTGCGATGACGTCTCATTGCTGACACGAGCCATGCGGGTCCGGCTTCGCGTGATCGACCACGACTCGATGATCGAGATTCGCCACGTGAAGCGCGACGTCTTCGATGAATGACGCGATGAGAGACATGTGATCGTAATCGATGTACTCCGGCTCGTCCGTCACCTGGTGATAGTCCGAGTGTACGCCCGTGGTGAAGAACACGATCGGAATGCCGTAGCGCGCATACTCGTAGTGATCGCTCCGACAATAGACGTTCTCCGGATGACCATTTGCGTCGAACGAGTAGTCGAAGGCGAGGCCATGCTTGTCTTCGGTGTTCACCCGCTCGATCAGATCGCCAAGCTCTGTCGAGAGACGCCGCGATCCGACGAGCATCAACAAACGCTGACCGCCGTGCATCGGCTTGCCGGTCTTCTCGACGCCAGTCTGGTCCCACGCGTCGCCGCGGCCAACCATGTCCATGTTGAGCTGCGCGTCGATCGAATCGCGCGGCACGGTCGGATGATCGGTGAAATACATGGAGCCAAGGAGACCCTTCTCCTCGCCGACGTGAAACACGAACAGCATCGATCGTTTCGGTGCCGGCCGGAGTGACGCCATCTTCTCGGCGATCTCGAGCACGGTCACGGTGCCGCTGCCGTCGTCGTCCGCGCCGTTGTAGATCGAATCGAGGCGTGTCTCGCCCGGATGCGCCGCGCGCCACGCGGCGAGCTCCCTGTTCACTTCGACCTGTTGCTCCGGCGTTGCGCGCGCGCCCTGTTGCTCGGCGCCGCCGGGCCTCACGGTGTGGTTGTAGATGCGGATCGAGTCGTGGTCGACCGGCGCGTGATTGAAACCGATGTGATCAGTGTGCGCGCCGATGGCGACATACTCGCCGCGAAGCTTCGGATCGCTTCCCGGCAGAATCCCGACGACATTGCGAGCGGGGTAGGGCGTCGGCTGCGTTCGCACGTGGATCTCGACACCAACCGGTTTCCCCGCGCCGCCCACGGCGAGCGTGCCTAACGGCGCTTCGAACAGGCGTGATGCCGCGCTATCAGAGACATAGATCATCGAGCCGAGCGGGCCCGATGCCGCGCCTGGCTGGTCAAGGAACTGTTGCGGCTGCGTGAAGAACGGGAGAAACTGCGCCGGCCCGACGACCATGATCCCGGCGCTCTTCGACGCGAGCTCACCGATGACGCGCAGGCCGGCGTTGACATTCGTCGGCGAAAGGCGGGCGACGACGATCTTCCCCCTCACGGAATCGAGTGGAATGAAGCTCGAGTCGCCGAGCACGCCGCCGTAGACGATCGGTTGATCGTGCATGACGATGTCCGTTGGCGCAGTCGAGCCCCAGTCGCGTCCGAAGGGGAGTCGCGCGTCGCCGACGGTGATTACAGAAGTCGAATCGATAGAGCGGATCTTGAATGGCAGCACCTGGAAGTAGGTCCCGCTGTCGCCCGCGGGCTTCAGCCCGATTCGCTTCAACTCGCTCGCGATGTACGCCGTCCCCTTCACGTTCCCGATGGTGCCCGCTTCGCGCCCCTGCATCGAGTCGTCGGCGAAGATGTAGAGACGCGTCATCAGGTCGGCGGCGGAGATCGCCGCGCTCGTCGGTCGCGGCTGATGCGTGCGCGGAAGGCGCGTCGCCGGCAGCGGCACCACGCTGGCCGGTTGCTCGGTTGCCTGCGCGACGGCCGACGCGGGTGCGAGCAAAATGATCAGTAAGCTGTGTCGAGCGATGTTGAGCATACGAATAATTCAGTGGGAGAATTGTCATCCTGAGCGAAGCGAAGGATCTAGCGTCATTTGTTATTGGCAGGTTTCTAACACCTTACAGTAGATCCTTCGTCGCTTCGCTGACGCTTCGCTGCTCAGGATGACAAGATGGTCACCGCGCCAATGGATTCGGTCGCAGCTGGAAGTGTAGCACCTTGCTCGTCGTTCCTTTACCAGTCTCCATGTGGAAAGGTGCGCGCGTACTGACCGTCGCCCACAGGCCGCGGCCCTTCCATCCCGCGCTTGGGTCGTCGATCCGGCCGTCCATCCACTTCGTGTAGAAGCCCGTCGGATACGGCACGCGCAGGATCACCCATTGGCCATCTTTCAGTGCCAGCAGCGCCTCCGCGGCATTGCCGGTGTTGATCGGCGTGTTCTTCCCGAGACCGAGCACGTCCCGCTGATCGACCCACGTGTAGTAGCTCGCCTCGGCGCTGCCGGACTCTTTCACGTTTGCTAACTGCGGTAGTGGCTCCGGATAGAGCGTCCAACCTTCGGGGCAATGCTGACCCGTCGCTGTTGGTCCGTTGAGCGGGCCCTTGCACTTGCGTCGATCGAAGCTCGCCATGTGTCCGCTCGCGAGCGCGACCCACGCGACGCCGTTACGGTCGATGTCCATCCCGCGTGGCGAGAAGCCGCGCTTCGCCGGATCGGCGCTGTTGTACGGAGGCTCGTAATACTCCACTAAACTCGTCTCGGGCGGATGACTTCCGGGCACGAGGCGAAGGATACCACCAGGATAGCCTAACGTCGATCCCCAGATCGATCCGTCCGGTGCCGGCGCCACGGCGTAGAAGCCGGCGTTGATCCGATGGTCCTTGGTCGGATCGATCGGCTGATTGGGCTCGGTATACTCGCCGCGCTTGCCATCGCCGTTCGTGTCGAGGATGAGCGCTGTCCAGCCCTGCGATTTCTCTTCGTCGCCCGTCGCGTCGAAGGTCTTCGTGTTGAGCCACCCGATAACCGGGCCGCCGCCGCTCGTCCACAACGTGCGATTCGAGTCCTCGGCGAACATCAAGTGATGCGTGCTGAAGCAGGTGCTGATGTGCGTGAGCTTCTTCGTCTTCGGATCGTACATTGCGAGCTGCCGCCCGGAGCGATTGAGCGGAAACAGCTTCGCCGAGGGATGCGCCGACCCGGCTTTGCAGAACGCTGGGTTGTCCGGCGGGCGCACAGTGGAAGTGATCCACACGCGGCCCGTCTCGTCCATCATCGGATTGTGGACGTTGTTCTTGCTCGTCCAGACTGCCTCCGTGCCCCAATAGACCGAAGGCGCGCCATGATTCGGACCCGTCGCGGGTTCGGTCGCGGGGTCGCGCACCGTGAGCGGGACGCGGCTCACCGTGTTGTGTATCGGATCCAGCACCGGCAAATAATCAGAGCTCAGCTCGAGCGAGCCGTACATCAAACCGTTCGCATTCACTGTTGGATCGCGCCGATCGGTCGATACCACGTCGTGCAGGTACGACTTCGGATCAGCCCAGTCCCATTCGGTGATCACCACGTTTCGCTCGATGCCTTGCGGACGACGCGGCGTTGTCGCCGGCACCTCACCTGCAGCGATGCGGTCGGTCCATTCAGAGAAGAGTTGCAGCGCGCGTGCGTGGCCGAGATTGTCGATCGTGCCGAGCATCTGTGGACCTGCCTGGCCGGACTGAACGCGTCGCTCCCATGCGGCGAAGCTCGAGCCGAGCTTGCGGTAGTCCGCCGGGACCTCGCGCGTGCCCTTGGTGCCGAGCTGGTGGCATGCTGTGCATCCGCCGGACTTGATCGTGCGAATCCAGTCGTCCTCCGACTTAACGTTAGGCGCGATGCCATTGCCTTCGGGTCCCGTTCCGGGAAACTCGCTCTTCTCGGGAACGCGCAGCATCGACAGCCAGTATCCCGCAGGATAGATCGCCGCGGCGGCGCGCGCGTTAGGTGCCGGCGTTGCTTTGAGGTTGAGTGTTGCCCCGATCGTCGATTTCGACTTTGGTGAGTCGACGAGCCCGTAGCCGCGCACCCACACGTCGTAGGTCGCCTTCGGCAGCTCGGGGATGAGATAGCGTCCCTGGTCGTCGGTGACGACGATCCGCACGAACTTCGTCGGCAGCTCATGGGTCTCGGCGATTACCCACACGCCGGCCTCGGGACCCCGAGTGCCGGTGACGGTGCCGGCGATGTCGTTAGGGCCGGCCTGGGCCGCCTGCGCGCCGTCGGTCACAACCGCGGCGAGCGGATGCACAAGCCCCGCGCGTGCTCCAGCCGCGACGATGAGCGTTGCCGTAACGACCAGCATGTGCTGTGTACGCATGGCGCCTCCTCATATGCGACGAGTCGTTGATTCCATAACCTTGACGGCGAATGCGCGCGCTGTCCAGGCGACCCCATACGTAATGCAGGCGCAGGATCGTACAACGACGTCGCACAGGTTTCGTTCAAGACCAAGACGCATCGGCTCGCGAGCTTCCCCTCCGCAGATCAGGGCAAATCCTGAATTCACGCGCGGCAAGTGCCGCACACGAGGAGAAAGCGGATGCAAAAGACTCTATCGCGATGGTTTGGACGTTCATTGGTCTTTGCTACGGTTGTTATCGTAGGCGCATGCACGACCGAAGCGCCGGTCACGCCTGTCGGCGTTGCGACCACAGCGCGAGGCCTAGTTGCCTTTCGAGATGTGAGCAGCGGGAATCGATTGCCGGACCTGACAGCGTGCCCGGCGCTGGTGGCACCGGAGGGCAGCACGCTCGTGCTCCATGCATTCGGTATCGGCGTACAGATCTACCACTGGAATGGAACCGGCTGGGGCGCCGCCACGCCGGCGGCGACGATATACGCCGATGCGGGCGGCAACGGTCAAGTCGCCACGCACTTCGCTGGTCCGACGTGGCTGAGCAACAGTGGCAGCAGAGTGGTGGGTACGGTGGCCAATCGCTGTACGGTGGATCCGGCGTCGATCCAGTGGCTCTCGCTCACGGCCGTTCCAACTGGCAACGGCATATTTGCGAAAGTGACGTTCATTCAGCGACTGAATACCGTCGGCGGCAACGCTCCATCCACGGCTGGGACGGTCATCGGTCAGGAAGCCCGCGTGCCGTACACGGCCGACTACTTGTTCTACAACCCAGCGTAATTCTTCGAAGGGAAGGCCGAGAAGGAATCGTTAGGTGAGCTTCGACCGCTTCAGACGAACGAGCGGGCGGAGCTCACCTTGGGTCGCCGGGGGCGTCGGCCCCCTCTCCGTGCACTGTTTGCTCTTGCCAGCCGACCATCAGAAGCAGCACTATCATCCCACCCCGAATCTCGTCCCCCTTCACGGAGATGTCGGCAATGCCCTACCAAGTCAACCAGACGGAAGTCAACGCCATCGCCGCAGGGCTGGCAGAGTATTACACCGACGCGTGGCAGACCGGCATCAAGAGCGTCGTCGCGAACATGGGGCGTTCGCAAATGGGGCTGGTGTCGAAGTATGTGGATGTCGCAAAGGACTCCTACGCCAATCTCAAAAAGTCATCGGGCGACTCCTTCCGCGTCACCTTCAAGTCCGACCTCAAGCAGCAGATCAGTTTGTTCTTCGCGAACAAGTACGATGTCGCGCAGGCACTTGTCGGCGTTGGCGAAAAGATCGTCGACAAGGTTTCCGGCATGATACCGATCCCGCAACTCGGGAGCGCCCTGAACTCGGTTGCCGGTTTCGCCGCTGGCAAGGCGAAGGAAGGGCTGCACGATCGGAGCGTCACGGAAGCCGACAAGATGCTCGCGGCGCAATCCGACGCTGAGCTGCAGAAGATGTTCGCCAACGACAAGGACACGATCACGTTCATCGAGAACTCGATGAAGCAGTACAAGACCCTAACGAATTACATCGCCACGTTGCCGACCAACGTCACGTCGTTCGACGACGCCATCACGTTCCCGAAATCAGCATTCCGCGTACAGCAGGCGGCGTCGAGTCTGAACGTCTCGCTGTGGAGCAGTCGCCAATATTGCGCGGCGATGCAGGAGCGGCTCGTCGAGTGTCAGAATATGTCGGCGCAATACATCGCGACGGTTCGCGAGAAGATGCCTTCGATCGTGACGACGGTGCTGAAGGACGCGTATGGCGAAGCCAACAACAAAGGGAAAATCGACGTCTCGGCGAACAAGTACTCGGCGCCACAACCTCCGCGGCCGGCCGCGACGAAGCCCGGCGCCGGCGGCGCGACATTACTCGCCGGGGCGGTTGCACACGCTCTCGCGCAAGGCTACTACGACGCAGGGAACACGGGGCCGATTCTGACCTCGATGCCGAAAATGCCGCCGCAATTGATGAGGTAAAGACGGGGTAACCGTCCGCAGTCAGCGTCTTTCGAGAGATGCTGGATTCAGTATCACAAAAAGGACAACGCCAACAGCCGCGACGCCGATGGCCGACACTGAACCTGTGTTCATGTAGAGAAAGACACCGAGCAGGCAGCTTGCGTCGAGAGGTGCCCAGGCTACCATTGCCGGCGTCGTGGCTCTCATCCAGAACGAGTCCGCCGACTCGTCGGTCGCTCGCTGCGGGACGCGCCTACGGAGCAGGAGCGACACGACGCAGCCGATGAGGGCCAGACCTAGGAGCAATCGCACAACGTCGACTGGGATATCTCCGGAATCCTTTATGTTCGGTCTTATTGCGAAGTGAGCAACGCGACCGAAGAGCAGCACGCCGGTGATCATCGCGGCGTGGATGATACGGATCGTCTTGGCCGTCGGAGCGGTCGTTCGCGCAACTGTCATAGAGCTGGTTACTCCGTTTCCTTTGCCACGCGGTAGTGTAGCTGAACAAGACCATCCTCGAAACGTTCGGTCGACTGCAGCTCCAAGGGTACATGGCGAAGGCGACGTGCGATGAGCGGAATCCCATCGCCGATGAACACCGGGACCACGCTGACGACGAACTCGTCGATCGCGTTCTCGTCGAGAAACGAGGCGATGAGATCGCCGCCGCCCATCAACCAGATGTCCTTGCCCGGTTGTCCGCGAAGCCGGCTGGTGAATGGGCTAATTGCACCAGCCACGAACTCGACACCTAACGGGATGTCGGCGGGCGGAGCATGGCGCGAGAAGACGAAGGTTTTGTTCTTTGGGTCGAACATCGCTCTCAATGTGAGGCTCGCTTCAAATGTCTTCCGCCCAAGCACCGTCGCGTCGATCGTCTTCATGAAGGCGTTCATGCCGTAGAAGCCTCTGGGCGCCGGCCGAGACGTGAGCCAATCGAGATCCCCGTCAGGACGTGCGATGTAGCCGTCGGCGCTGGCGGCGATGTGGACGATGACTTTTCGGCGCGTCGTCATGGGTACCGATCTCCGCGGAAACGACTATGGCGAAATCTTCAGTCGCGACGTCCGTACCAGTCGAGGACGCGAAGCGCGCGCAACGTGATCCAGCGATTCGGCGCTCCGACCGGGCCGGCAATATCCTTGTAGAGCGTGTCCTCATGTCGCACGTCGAGCAGCCAGCGTCCATCGTCCTGACGGCGCTCGAGCACGATCGCGACGGCCTCGTCGACTCGCGCATCCGGTTCTATCCGTGCCGCGCGTAGGTAGTCGAGTGCGCGCAGTACATCATAGTGCCACAGCGGTGGAAACGCGAACTGCGTCCACTGCGAGTCGATGATATCGCCAGTTGACAACTTGCGCATCAGATGACGATCCAGCAGATACTCGTGCGCTCGCTGTCGAGCGTCGATGATCGCTGACGCGACGCCGAACGCCTGCTCGAACGCGAGCAAATCCTTCGAGCACACAGATCGTCGTATGGAACGACGAACGCACCGAGCCGCGCTCCGCCTCGCAGTTCCATCCGCCGTCCGTGAGCTGTTCGCTCAATAACCGATCGACCAGACGATCGCTGCGCACGCTAAAGTAGGCGCCTAACGCGACGACTCGGCCGTTGATGCACGGCTCGACCTCGCCTTCGAAGAAGGCTGAGTCGCCGAAGCCGGGGCCCCACGTGACGTTCTGGCGAACGCGATCGATCGCACTGCGCGCACGCTCATTCGCCGGATCGATCCCTAGATCGCGCAAGAACACCAGCGTGTACATGTTCGACCACCAATAGGGCGTGGCCATCCCGTCGCCCCACTGGCCGTCGGGTCGCTGCCGATCGAGTAGCAGCGCCCCCCGGCCCTCGAGCGCGACGCGTGCGCGCTCGGCTGTGACAAGCTCGTTAGGCGTGGCCGTGAGATCGCGCAACACCTGCCAGCGGAT
>JANWKK010000001.1 GCA_025451425.1 Gemmatimonadaceae bacterium | reverse complement strand
GCGTTCGTCGGCTCACTTCTCCTTCTCACCGTAGCCGGAACGCGATGCGCTCTTGCACAGTCGACTTCCGGTCGGCCGAGCACTCCTACGTCTGCGCGCAGAGCGAGCGACGTCGATGACAGCGTTCACGCGATCGTCGCACCGCACACGCCGTTTCCCTCCGAGGCGGCGAGCGCGGGCGCGACACGATTCTCATTCATCTCGTACGGCGATTCGCGTGGCCGCTTCGATGGTGCGCTCGAGCAACAGCTTCACCTGCTCGTCATAACCTCGATGGTGCGCACGATCGCCGCGCGTGCGAGCGGTCCCGACCCCATCCGGTTCGTCGTGTCGAGCGGCGACGCCGTCGTGGACGGCCGCAACGCGCAGCAGTGGAACGTGAGCTTCGTCCCCGTGGTCGATCGCCTAACGACCGCGAGCGATGTGCCGATCTTCCCGGCGCCCGGAAACCACGATGCCAACGCGACGCACGCGATGGACCACGACGCGCCGGGCCGCGGGCAAGCGCTCGGCCATTTCTTCGCGGCGTTTCGCAATATGCTTCCGCCGCCATCGTCGCCGCGACGTCTCGCCGGTTTCGCCACGTACGCGATCGGCTACGGCAACGTCTTTCTCATCATGATGGATTCCAACATCGCTGACGACTCCACGCAGTATGCGTGGATACGCGCGCAGCTCGTCGGACTCGATCGTCAACGCTATCAGCACGTGGCAGTCGTGCTCCATCATCCGCCGTTCTCGTCGGGTCCGCACGGCGGCGCGATCGTGGAGCCGCAAGCGGCGGCGCTGCGCGCGCGCTACATGCCGCTCTTTCGCCAGTATCACGTTGCGCTCGTGCTCGCGGGACACGAGCACCTGTTCGAGCATTGGGTGGAGCGCTACCGCGACGCGAGTGGCCTCCATCGTCTCGACGAGATCGTCACTGGTGGCGGCGGCGCACCTCCCTATGGGTATCGCGGCGAGCCAGATCTTCGCGACTACCTCCGCGCCGCCGCCGCCGACTCAGTCACTCTCGAGCATCTCGTTCGCCCGGCTCTGAATCCGTGGGAGACGCCGTATCACTATGTGGTCGTGCACGTGAATGGCGATCGGCTTCGCGTCGAGGTAATCGGCGTCGACGACGGCGTCGACTTTCAGCCGTATCGCAGTCGCTCAACGGATCTCGATCCGGTGCGGAAGCCGTAGCCCAAAACGATCCAGGAATCGGGGCCTTCGGTCTCACGTCCGTCTCGATCGCGGCCGCTTGGCCTCCTTGGTCGCCGCGATGAAATCGGCGCGCAGCTCACCGGGCGGCTCGCCGATGGCCATGCTATCGACAACCGGGATCTGCTTGCCTCGCGACCACTGATCGTGCGCCGTCTCCGCGAGCGCGATGAAGCCGGCATCGGTCAGCCGCTGAATCACGCCGCGCTGGAGCAGGGTGAGTGATGGATTCAAGTTGTCTCGTTAGGATATCGGAAAGGCCGCTGCGCCCACTTCCTTGTGCCAGTGGCGATGACGTCGGCTCCGCCGGATTGGCTAGCCGATCATTAAAAGAGCCGCATCATCGAATGTAATCGTGCTCAACGATGAGACTGCGTGTCTTTCCTTTTTGTTTGACGAACATGGACGGCGGTTGCGCAATGACGTCGCAACAACGCCGTAGAGCAGTTCTCAGCATCCATTCCGCTCATGACGGGCTTTGAGCATATCATAGCACCCGCCACAGACCAGTTTGATCTTCGGATGCTGGTCCCCGAGTGCGTCCCAGCTTCCGGCCTGATCAACAATTACCTGGCAGGCATCGCACCACGCGTCCGGACGCAAGACGTCGTCAGAAGCGGTATTGAAGCCGCATGGTTCTGCGTCGGGTGTTAGATGCTCGCAGACGTAGCATCGCTCACTGAGACCATGCATGCGGCAACGCACTGCATCAGCGCTCTCTGATGCTTGGTTCTCTCCATCGGGTCCGGCGTAATCGATGACGTGCTCCGCCCGGTACCAAATCGGCGTACCCTCCACGACCCTACCGCGTGTGCGCGGCGTGTTCGCCAAATGACCGTGGTACCAGTCACCGTCCTGATGCGCGAGCGTGACCCACATGCGCTCTATCGCAGGACTCGATGGGTCATCCTCATCGAGAATCCGAAAGAGCAGTTTCACGTATCCGCCCTCGGGGACGTGCTCATCTAAGTGCTCGCGAACCCAGCGGTCAGGAATCCAATACAATCCGTCACGCTGCGTTAGGCGTTGTTCCGCGTCTTGCAGTGTCCAGCCATCAACGTCCAGGAGAGCCAGTGACGGGCGATTCGAGTTCGTCATTATCGTTTGAACGAAGGCGAGAGCGCGAGAACAGGCGTTAGTTCGCTTGCGCTGTCGATCGAGCGTGGCGCACTCTTCTCTGCGCCTCGGAATTTGCCCCAACAACAAACCGTCGCGAACCCTGGTCGTGCGCAACTTGGGCAGGCGCACTCAGTGCTTTGTGCTCGTGCAACAAACCCAGCCGTCCAGCGCCACTGTCGCTCCGATCGCCCAATTCCTGCCAGGCGCCGTACCCACTCGGTGATACATCGCCAAACCGAGCGCGATGCCGTCGACCCCGAATCGCACCTCAGGTCCCAGATAGTGGGCGTGTCGCGAGGCCGACCAACTCGATGAAGTCGTTTGTACGTACGACGCCAATACTCGGAACGTGACGGTCATTTCGTCACGCTGGTAGTAGGCGAGTGAAAGCCCACGACCTCCGATCCCGATCTCGCCACTGAGCTCCACGCCGTGCCCTGTCTCCGGAGCCCAGCATTCATTGAGCAGCACGAGACCGCCGTACGCCGACGCCTTGAAGGGTGCACCGCCGCGCAGGCCGCCGGTGAGCTCGATGGGCAAGCGCCCCAACAGCAGCGATCCCGAGGCATCTGCGCTTCCATCGTCGTTGCACTGGCAATCGCGCGGGTGCAGCTCCACGCGAGAACTCGTGCTGAGCAAATGGTCGCACGACGGGCTGTGGGTTGATCGCTAAGCAAGGCCGTTCACCTAGAGCGGGAATGGACTAAAGCCACGTGTTCGTCACCGCCATCGTAGCCAAGAAGAACGCACCGCTCGCCCACCAGGCAGCGGCACACGCGATGCCGCTCGCAACGCCGACGCGCGCACGATGTCGCCACACGAGCCATATGCTAAGAGCCAGTTGCGCTGCGCCGAATAGGTACAGACCCGTGAGCGCGAAGGTTTCGTGCGGGGGCCGGTGAGCAGCGTCCGACGGCCAGAGCGCGTAGCCCGAGACGAGCATCACTACAGAGGGCACGGCGAGCACGAGCAGTTCGGCTACGGGTCGGCGCGTGATCGCGACTGAGCGGCGACGCCTGGCTAGAGCCGCTGTAATCGCTATTGTCGCGAACGCCACCCACAGCTCTGGGATGAAGACGGCGAGTAGCATTAGCTCAAATGATCCGCGTAACATGAAAAGCATATAAGTCCAGAAGACAGTTGTTCTCTTGACACTGGTAGTCGAAACGGCAGGCGTGCGATGCGGCCGGTTACCTTCGACAATGGACCGCTTCGCTCCCGTTCGTAATACGTCAACGGACGTATGCACCTTCCCGCGCCGCGGGCGGAGGAGTAGGGTGCCACTCGATCGCACGCTGTGTTGGGTTGTTTAGCGCAACACTCATCATCATGCCTTCATATGAGGTACACATGACATATGAAGTCGAGGCGCTCGCCTACCACGTCTCATACACAAGCGATGTAGTGAGCGACACTTCCAGCGGCGGGATGCATGCGGAGTGGTCAGGCGATGTCGAGGCAACGCCGTTGCGAGGACGCATCGACTTCTCGAGCGTGTCTGGCACCAACGTATTTGGCCCCGGTGACTACGCGTTGTTCGATAACGCCGGCGCGATAATCGTTAAGCCGCAGAGCAAGACCCTTATCGATGTGGCACTCAGCGCTCGCGCGGCACAGAGTGCAGCGCAATTTCAGATTGCCGTGAAAGACCTCAAGTGGACAGTCGATACGTTAACAGACGACGACGTCATCGCCGGTTACCACACGGTGCGCTGTCGCGTGACGGCAACCCATCGTCTCGAGATTGCAATGCCAACGGCTGCATTCATAGATCTGGCTGCATTCATAGATCTGAACGAAGTCCCCCAACCCATCACGGCAACAATCACTGAGTACTGGTATGCGAAAGTGGACGGGCTTCCCGCGAATCCCGTGACTCCGTTCATGTCGCCGGGCCTGAACAAGGCCTCGGGACCGCCAGAGCTCGTATCCATGTGGGCATCGATCACCGCCCAACTCCAGCCTCTCGGTGAACCGATCCAGTTTCACACGACCATGAGGGTGACGACCGGCGACGTGGAGCGAGTATCGCGTGCTGGCGGCGGCGTCTCGAGTATTCGCCGCATCCGTATTGATCCGTCGGCATTGACGGCTCCCGCGGACTTTTTCGCATCGGAACCTGACGGTACTGCCCGAGACCGATGGCGTAATCCGCCACGTGAGTAAATCGGGCCTATGCCCTTCCGCCGAGACGCCGTGTGCTCGTTATGGTGCGTTCAGCCGAAGGTCGGGTGGAGCTCGCGATAAAGCCACGCCTTCGCGAGCCGCCACTCGCGTTTCACTGTGCGAGGTGAGCGCCCCAGGACGCGGGCTGTTTCCTCGACCGTGAGGCCGGCGAAGAACCGGAGCTCAATGATCCGCACCTGCTCTTTGTCCAGATTGCTCATGCGTTCGAGCGCCTCATCGATCGCGAGGACGTCCTCGACACGTGAATCGTTAGGCGTGTCGGCGGCGGCATCCAGAGAAACGAGTAACGCCGAACCGCCGCGCTTCGTCGTCCGGCGCGCACGCGCATGATCGACCAGAATCCTCCGCATCAGCTGCGCGGCGATGCCGAAGAACTGCGCGCGGTTCTCCCACGTCGCGCGGCGCTGATCGACGAGTCGCAAATACAACTCGTGGACGAGAGCGGTCGGATCGAGCGTGTGATCGTCCCGCTCGTGCCGAAGCTGTTGTGCGGCGATGCGCTGGCACTCCGCGTAGATGACGGGCATCAGCTGATCCAGGGCTGCTGGGTCGCCCCGAGACCATCGCAAAAGCAAGCCAGTAATGTCCTGAGAGGGAGATCCCTCGGCCGCTATGCTCACTTGAGCCCCGCGCGCATGAGCAAATTCTGAAACCGCGGATCGTTGCGCAGTGGCGCGAACTCGTGCTCGATAGCGAGGTAGGCGATGGCATTCGATCGTTCATCGAATGCTTTCTCCATCAGAGCCATGGCGCCGTCGACGTCACCGAGCTGGCCCATGAGGTGTGCGAGCGGCGGTGACGGCACGTATTCGTGTTGTGACCGGACGAGCAGTTCGCGGAGAAGCACACGCGCGGTGTCGCGACGGCCGGCGTGCGCGTCGATCAGGCCAACCATGGCTAACGTCAACGGAGCGGAGTCCGTGAGCGCGACGAGGCGATTCGCCTGCGAACGTGCTTCACCGAAACGGTTGGCGGAAAGCAACGCGCCGGCAAGACGCCACCGCGCTTGCACGTAATCGGAATCGAGCGCCAGTGTTTGTGTGAGCTGTCTGATCGCGTCCTCATGATGGCCAGCCATGTCGAGCACCCAACCGACATTCGTGTTGATGACGAGCGAGAACGGATCCAGCTCGCGGGCGACGAATACTTGCTCGATCGCTTCCTTCGTCCGTAACCGCGACATCAACAGGTTTGCATACCAGATTCGTACGAGCGAAAAACTGGGATTCAACTCGATTGCGCGTCGAAACTCTCGCTCGGCATCTGCCCATCGCAGGTCGTAGTGCCACACATAGCCGAGGGCCGCATGCGCCTCGGCTGAATTCGGGTCGAGTTGCAACGCCTTGATCGCCTCGGCCGCGGCGCGGGGACGATATTCGCGTGGAGAACCGCTGCCAAGCATCACCGTGCCGAGCTGGTTGTAGCAGTCGGCAAGACCCACATGAGCGGGTGCGTACGTGGGATCGAGTTGCACCGCGCGCGTAAAATGCTCGATGGCGAGATGTAACGAGGCCGGCGTGCGCTTGTTCCATTCGTACCGACCTTTCAAGTACGCCTCGTACACCTCCGGACTCACCGCGCGCACGGTCGCGACCTGATCGCGCGCTCCGGGGCGCATCGTTAGGTCGATCGCGCTCGCTAGCGCTCGAACGACGTCGGTCTCGAGCGCGAGGACATCGCGCGCACTTCGCTGTTGATTGTCCGACCAGAGGACGTGCCCGTCGGACGCTCGTACGAGCCGAACGGCGACGGCGATCGTGTCGCGAGCGCGACGCAGCTCTCCCTCCACGACGGCGTCCGCGCCAAGCTGCGCACCAATTGCCCTCACGGTCTTCGCGCTCTGCGCGACGCGCATCGTCGACGCACGTGAGAGCATGTGAACATCGCTCGCTGCCCCGAGCTGCGAGATCAGCGCGTCGGTGACGCCGTCGGCGTAGT